>JAUNGH010000246.1 GCA_030524605.1 Oscillospiraceae bacterium
CCAAGTCCAAGTTCGAGGACCAGGCCCTGAAGTGGGACTCCCCCTGGGGCGTGGGTTATCCCGGCTGGCACATCGAGTGCTCCGGCATTTCCATGAAGTACAACGGCGAGTATCTGGATCTCCACTGCGGCGGCGTGGACAATGCCTTCCCCCACCACACCAACGAGATCGCCCAGTCCGAGAGCTACCTGGGCCACCCCTGGTGCTCCCACTGGTTCCATGTCCACCATCTCAACACCAACGACGGCAAGATGTCCAAGTCCAAGGGCGAGTTCCTGACGGTCTCCCTGCTGGAGAGCAAGGGCTACGACCCCCTGGCCTACCGCTATTTCTGCCTCCAGAGCCACTACCGTAAGGCGCTGGTGTTCAGCTATGAGAACCTGGACAACGCCGTGGCGGCCTACAACAAGCTGGTGGCCCGCATCGCCGCCCTGAAGCCCGGCAGCGGGGAGGTGGAACAGGCCGTGTTCGAAACGTACAAGGCCAAGTTCCTCCAGCAGATGGGCAACGACCTGAACACCTCCATGGGTGTGACAGCCATCTTCGACGTGCTGAAGGCGCAGACCTCCGACGCCACCAAGCTGGCCCTGATCGGGGACTTCGACCAGGTGCTGGGCCTGAGCCTGCTGGAAAAGGCGGCAGCCAGGCGGGCCGAGGACGCCAAGGCGGCCCGGACGGCGAAGACCGTGAGCGGGGAATACACCGTCACCGGCGAGGGCGATCCCGCCATCGACGCGCTGGTCATGCAGCGGTACGAGGCCAAGAAGGCGAAGAACTTTGCCGAGGCAGACCGGATCCGCGACGAGCTGAAGGCCCGGGGGGTCGAGATCACCGACGTCAAGGGCGGCGCCAGCTGGAAGAGAGTGTAAGCAAAAAATACGGAGAATTGCACTTGTGCAATTCTCCGTATTTTTTAGGCTGATAAAGTGAAAATTTCATTCTGCAGCGCCCCGGAGACGGCAATATTCCCGCGGGCGCCGGGCGAAAAACGAAAACGCCGTGCAGGAGAAACTCCCGCACAGCGCAAGAAGCATAAGCTCTTATGCAAGACAGACGCGCGGAATACAGCGGCAAAACCCGCCCTTTACAAAAAAGCGGACCCGTCGTATATATCCCATGCGGTGCGGCCGATGGCGGCTGTGCAGGCGCCGCAAGCACCTGCGCGGGCTTGCGGGCGCTGGCGCACCCGCGAACCGCCGCATTTTTGTTTTTCATGTCGATTATAGCAAGGCTGCGCCGGGGTTGCAGGAAAATGAAAGGAGGCCCTCCCGCCGGTATCCGGCGGGAGGGCGTTTTTTACACGCGCACCGGCACTCTGGCCTCCAGCCACTGGAAGACGTCCCCGTACACCGTCTCCCGGCAGTCCTCGCACAAGATCTCGTGCCGCAGCTCCGGATACAGCTTGAGGGACACGTCCCGGACGCCTGCCTTCTGAAAGCTGCGGAAAGCCTTTTTCACACCCCTGCCGCAGTCGCCCACCGGATCCATCTCGCCGGAGATGAACAGGACAGGCGTATTCAGATTCATCTTCTTCAGATTCTCCGGCTTTGCGATGAACGTCAGGCCCCCCAGCATCTCCCGGAACAGCCCGGAGGTGGGCGTGCCGCCGCACAGCGGGTCCGCCAGATAGCGGTCCACGTTCTCCGTGCTGACGGACAGCCAGTCGTTTGCCGTCCGGTTGGGGGCGAAGCGCTTGTTGTAGGCGCCGAAGGCCAGCTTTTCAACCAATGGGCTGGCCCTGTCCTCGCCGATGCGGGCGCTCTCCGCCGCAGCCACGGCCTTGCCCCCGGCGATCAGGGCGGAGGACTGCTGCCCGGTGCCCATAAGGACCGCGCCGTCCACCGTGCCGGGATAGCGGATGAGGTACGTCCGGGCCAGGAAGGAGCCCATGGAGTGGCCCAGCAGGAAATACGGCACGCCGGGGAAGCGCTTTCCGGCCAGCCGGCGGCGGGCGTAGATGTCGTCCACCACCCAGTTCCAGCTGCCCCTGGGGCCGAAGTACAGCCGCGCCGCGCCCTCCGCCACGGAACCGCCGTGGCCCAGGTGGTCGTGGCCCGCCACGGCAAAGCCCCGGGCCGTCAGGTATTCCGCGAAGGGCTCGTACCGCAGGATGTACTCCGCCACGCCGTGGGAGATCTGCAAAACCGCCCGCACATCGCCCTCCGGCAGCCACTCCACCGCGTGGATGGCGGTTTTGCCGTCGGCGGAGGGGAAGGTAAATTCATTTCGCACCATGGAAAATCCGGCCTCCTTGTGATATAATTTCCATTATAATACCATACCCTGCCGAAAAACACCAGAGGAGGACGCCTATGGAAACCTATATCGCCGCCCTGGATCAGGGGACCACCAGCTCCCGCGCCATTCTGTTCAACCGGGCGGGGGAGATCGTGGCCCGGGCCCAGCACCCCTTCCGCCAGATCTACCCCCAGCCGGGCTGGGTGGAGCACGACCCCATGGAGATCTGGGCCACGGAGAAGCGGGCCATGGAGGAGGCGGTGGACGCCGCCCATATCGACCCCAAGCAGATCGCCGCCCTGGGCATCACCAACCAGCGGGAGACCACCATCCTGTGGGACCGCGCCACCGGGCAGCCGGTGTACAACGCCATCGTCTGGCAGTGCCGCCGCACCGCCGCCATCTGCGACCGGCTGAAGGCCGACGGCCTGGGGGACGCGGTGACGGACAGGACGGGCCTGCTGATTGACGCCTACTTTTCCGGCACCAAGATCAAGTGGCTTCTGGACAACGTCCCCGGCGTCCGGGATCGGGCGGAGCGGGGCGAGCTGTGCGCCGGTACGGTGGACACTTGGCTGATCTGGAACCTGACCGGGGGCCGCGCCCATGTGACGGATTACTCCAATGCCTCCCGGACCATGCTGTTCAACATCCACAC
>JAUNGH010000247.1 GCA_030524605.1 Oscillospiraceae bacterium
CTGTTCTTCGTCATCGTCTGCCGCCTGGATGTAGCCGGCGTCGCCATCGCCACCGTCATATCCCAGTGTATCTCCGCCGCCCTGGTACTCCGCTGTCTGGTGCGGGAGCAGGGCGCGGTGCATCTGGATCTGCGGCAGCTGCGCATCTGGCCGGTGCGGATGAAGCAGATCATGCAGGTTGGCCTGCCGGCGGGCTTCCAGGGCGTGCTGTTCGCTCTGTCCAACGTGGTCATCCAGTCCTCCGTCAACTCCTTCGGTGAGACGGTGGTGGCGGGCAACGCCGCCTCCTCCAACATCGAGTCCTTCATCTACATCTCCATGAACGCCTTCCACCAGGCCACCATCTCCTTCACCAGTCAAAACCTGGGCGCCGGACGGTATGAGCGCATCCGGCCCATCCTGCTGCGGGCCCAGGGCTGCGTCGTCACGGTGGGTCTTGTGCTGGGCGGGCTTGCCAGGCTGCTGGGCCCCCAGCTGCTGCACATTTACTCCGACAGTCCCGCCGTCGTTGCCGCCGGTATGAACCGCCTGACCATCGTCTGCGCCACCTATGCCCTCTGCGGCATGATGGAGGTCATGGTGGGGTCCCTGCGGGGGCTGGGCTATTCCGTGATGCCCATGGTGGTCTCCCTGGTCGGCGCGTGCCTTCTGCGGCTGGTGTGGATCGCCACGGTGTTCCAGATACCGGAGTTCCATACCGTGCAGACCATCTACTGGTCCTATCCCCTCTCCTGGGCCCTCACCTTCTCCGCCCATCTGCTCTGCTTCCTTTGGGCCATACGGCGGCTGAAGCGCCATATCGCAGAAACCTCCCACACATGAAAAAAGCGCCGCTTCCCGGTTCGGGAAGCGGCGCTTCGGCGTCAGAAGCCCAGCCGCTGCTTGACCATCAGCACTGCGAAGCCTCCCAGCATCAGGGCCAGCGCGCCGGTGCCCCAGAGAAGGCTGTAGCTGACGGCCTCCTTGTCCTTTCCCCGCAGCTCCGCGGCCTCAAGGAACGTCCACACCGCCACGACGGCAAAGACCACGTTGACGATGTCCGCGATCCCCTGCTGTCCCAGGGCCAGCAGCGCCAGATACAGCGCAAAGCCAACGCCGGAGACAATGGCCCCCCGGTTGATCTTTCTGACGGTTTCTTTTTTCTGATCCTTCATCATTCTCCCGCTTTCGTATCAATATCCGTTGACAACGACATCCAGCACCCGGCCCGCCACGGTGCCCGCCACCGAGGAGCCACCGCCGCCGTTTTCCACCAGCACCACAAAGGCGTAGGGCGCGTCCTCATTCCGCAGGAAGCCCGCGAACCAGGCGTGGGGCGTCTGGCCCTCCCCCACCTCGGCGGTACCGGATTTGGCGCAGATGTCCATGTTGGGGAAGCGCTTGGCGCCGTAAGTCTTTTCCACGTTGGCGGCCATCATGTCCGCAAGCTTTTCCGCCGTGCTCTTGGACACCAGCGTCCCGGTCTTCCCGGTAATATGGGGCAGGGACGGCAGGCCCAGGGCGGAGACGGTCTTCTCAATGAGATACGGCTTCGCCGCCCTGCCGCCGTTTGCAACGGCCCCCATATAGACCATCAGCGCGCAGGGGTTCACCAGATCCTGGCCCTGACCCACACCGGCCCAGCCCAGCTCCCCGTCCGTGATGTCCGTCCAGGCAAAGGAGCCCCTGGCGGTAGGCAGGCCGTCCACGGAATAGCTGTCCGTCAGGCCCGCATTTTCCGTGTACTTTTGCAGGGTATCCGCTCCCAGCTCCACGGCGATCTGGGCGAAGGCCACATTGCAGGAGTTGGCAAAGGCGTCGCCGATGTGCTGCTCCCCGTGGGTGCCGGAGCAGACGACGGTCTCCCCCCCGATCTGCACGCTGCCGGCGCAGGTCCAGGTCCTGTCGAACAGGTCCGGCAGTTCCTCCAGCGCCGCCGCCAGGGTCACGGTCTTGTAGACGGAACCGGGGGTGAAGGTGGAGGACAGGAAGCGGTTCAGGTACGCCCCCTTGTAGCGGTCGTTGGTCTCGATGTCGGCGGGGACATGCAGCGGGTCGTAGCTGGGGGCGGAGACCATGCACAAAATCTCTCCCGTCTTGTAATTGTACACCGCCACAGTGCCGGCGCGGCCGTTCAGGGCCTGATACGCCTCGTAGTTGTAGCGGGCGTCGATGGTCAGGTACAGGTCCGACCCCCGCTCCGCCCCGAAGGCGCCGTTGAGCAGGTTGTACCCCGTCAGCTTGTCGGCAAAGGCGTTCAGCGCCCCGGTGCCGATATTGCCCTGGAGATCCCCCACCGCGTGGAGCGTGGCCTTGCGGACCGTCTCGTTGTCGTAATAGGTGCGCCTGCCGTCCTCCGCCGAGGACAGCACGTCGCCGTCCCGGTCCAGCACCGTGCCGGAGGCCAGCACGCCGTCGCTGTTATAGAGGTGGCGGTTAAAGGCTGAGGAGGCCCAGCTGCCGCCGTCCAGCAGATATTTCACCAGAAAGACGCACAGCCCCGCCGCCAGCAGCAGCGCCAGGATGGCGCAGACCACCGCCCGGCGCTCAATCTTCTTCATCGGCAGTCCTCCTCTCTGTCCCGAAGGGGTCCTCCACCGGCTCCGCCCGCCTGCGGGCCTCTTCCGTCAGCCGCCGCTGGGGAGCCCGCCGGATGGCAAAGCTGGCATTCTCCCGGGTGTCCGTGGCCTTCAGAAAGGCCAGCAGGCCCCAGGCGGACATCATGGCGGAGCCGCCGTTGGAGACGAAGGGGAACGTCACGCCCGTCAAGGGCAGCAGGTCCACGGAGCCGAACACGTTCAGACAGGTCTGGAACACCAGCAGGGACCCGGCGGCGCAGGCGGCAATGATATAAAAGCAGGACCGCCCCACCCGGCAGGCCCGGACGGCGA
>JAUNGH010000011.1 GCA_030524605.1 Oscillospiraceae bacterium
ATCTTGCATTTTCGTACAATATACGTTTATATTCAGCCATTTCTTTGTTTATTTTGCCGTTTAATGTAATCGCTTACATTTTTGTGCGCATTTTGACGCCAGGCGGAAACACGCCCATTTTTGTTCTGAAAAGCATCAAAAGGTGCATTTTTCCCAGTATATCTCCCTTTTCCGGCACGAACACGACAGAAATCTGCGGCATCCGTCTTTTGGAGCATCGTCCCGGCATGCGGCTCCCTTTGCGGCAGATACGAGGTCCCGCAAAAACGCACCGCAGCGGGCACTTCCGCACTGCCGTCGGCCCCTTGGCTTTTTTCCTGAAAAAAGCGCGCTCCCATCCGGCTGAAAGACGGATGAGAGCGCGTTTTCTCTCTGAGGAATGCAATTCACACTACCATAGCCGGAGCTTTCTCACAGTTCTCCGGCAGGTCTGCCGTAAGATCGGGAGGGGCATCCGGCGGCATGAAAACGGCAGGCAATATCCCGCGGGACTGCCAAAATGTCCGGCGGCCCTGTTCTCCCTTTCACACAAAGGGCCTTCCCCGCCGCTTGACAGCGCGCATGCCCGCCGCAGGACCTCAGCAGAGCAGTCTCTCCCAATGGCGGCCCAGCGGGGCCAAGGCGCCGCTTTGCAGCAGCAGGACACACATCCGCACGGCGTCCGGCTCCCCTTCGGCGGGAAGCTCCAGCCGGACCGTCAGGCTGCCGTCCTCTGCCGCCGTCAATTCCGCCAGCGACACGGACAGCTGTTTCCCGGATGCCCCGTAGACAACCGTCGCCGCCAGCACCGTGCTGCCGGGCGTGACCTCCTCCCGCCGGGTGGTCAGCTGAAGACCCTCCTCCGTCTCCGAGACGAACCACATGCTTCGCAGCTCCGCCAGCAGCCGGTCGATCCGCAGCAACCCATAGCCATACGCGAAATCGTATCCCGGCTCGCCCAGGTCCTCCGCAGTGCTTCGCAGCAGCTCCATCCACTCCGCGCAGGTCAGATCGGGCTTCACCGACAGCGCCAGCGCCGCTGCGGCCGTCACCATGGGCGTCGCATAGGAGGTGCCGCTCCCGCTCTTGTATGCACCGGCCGAGGTATTGGAAAGGCCGTAGACCTCCTCCCCCGGCGCCGTAATCCACACGCCCGCATTCTGGTAGGAAAAGGAACTGACGCGCTTGTCCGCATCCACCGCGCCGACGCCCGCCACCGTGTCATACGCCGCCGGGTACAGCAGCGGATCGCTGCCCGTAGACACCCCCGGCGCGGCCACATTTCCTACCGCCGCAGCCATCAGGACGCCCTGCTCCGCCGCGTGCGCGATGGCATCCCGCAGGCTCTGGCCGGCCTTTTCCGCCGTCGTTCCAAAGCTCAGATTCAGCACCTGGCAGCGGTACCCGTCCACGCCCCCGTAAATGGCAGCCACAATATTGGAAATACTGCCCGTCTGGCCGTCAAAGCACTTCAGCGGCACGATCTCCACATCCGGTGCCATCCCCGCGATGCCGGTCCCGTTCCCGGTGGCTGCGGCAATGACGCCTGCCACAAACGTGCCGTGGCCCACGTTGTCCGTGGTGTCTCCCCGGGCGGCGGCGCCCTCTTTCACGCAGTAGTTGGTGCCCGGGACGACCGCCGTTCCGGCAAGGTCCTCGTGATCCGCGTACAGGCCGGAGTCCACGATCCCTACCCGGACCCGCTCTCCCGACGGGGAAGCGCCTGTGATGCCGTGGTTCCAGGCGTACTCCATGCCCACCAGGGACAGGCTCCACTGCTTTCCCCCGGCCAGCGCCGGGTCGTCCGGCACGGTCTCCAGCTCGATCAAATAGTCCGGTTCCGCGTAAACCAGCAGTCCGGCGTCCGCCAGCTCCTCCACCATGGCCGGGTCCTCCACCTTGTAAAGGCCCTCGGAGGCGTAAATTTCCTCCACGCCGGCGGGCAGCCCGTCCCCTTCGGACAGCAGGCTGACCGCCGGCTCGATCCGGACGATATACCCGTCATACTCCGCCGCATGGGCTGCACACGGCAGCAGAAGCAAAAGCAGGAGGGGCAGCAGAGCACGCCCGAAAAGCTTGTACATTCTCCTGTCCCTCCTTTTCTCTATGTGCTCAGGTAATTCTGATCGCGGAAGCAAGAGGTCTCAGCGAGTGCTGATCGATCGCCATGATCCCGACGGCATCTGTCCCGTCTGCCACCGCCCCCCTGGCGATCATCATCATTTCGCTCTCATATGCCGCCACCGTTCCAAGACTGGTGACGCACAGCATCTTTCCGCTGCCGTCATAGCAGGCCAGATACACATTGCAGTCCTGTTGCGCCTCCACGGAAATACGCTTGCCCGTAAGTTCGGAAAGCTTCAGCATGGAGGAAGGATACCGGATGACCACCGGCATATCTTCCTCTGTTGCCCCCATGCCGACCGGGATACGCTCTGCCGGCGCGTAATCATACCAGGTGCACAGCTCCTTTGTCCCCGGAAAGTCCGGATTTTCCCGGATTTTCAGGCCATACCCGTTCTTGCTGTTCATCTGGAGTCTTGTCATATTGCCAGTCGCCAGATCGATTGCATAAACCGCGTAAACATTTCTGTAATGATCGATCCAGTATAGCATGTTCTCTTCGCGGTCTAATGCCGCGGCGCGAAACGAATCCAGTGAGCCGGCCACAGGGATCGCTTCTTCCCTTGCAAAATCCTTCCCGACCGGGTACTTATTCAACGCAGAGTCACCGTTCACCAGATACAGATATCCGTCGATCAAATATGCGCCCATCCCCTTGGCGCCTTCCAGGTCGCCCGGGGATGTATATTCAGATGCACACTCATAGTTGTTCTCTGTTGTCCACTGACTGGCGGATGTCAAGCCATTTTTCTTCTTGATGGCTATGGTTTCTTCATCGCTCAGGAGGAAATTCTCTCTGCCAACCACGCCGGGCGCGTCTCCCACATTCGTATACAGGGGATCGTCCCAGGTAACGTCCACATGATACCAAGCTCCATCCAACTGCACCATATTCCAGCCATGGCTGATCGCTTTGCTGTTTACATAGCAGCAATCAATCCCGGCCCTATCCATTAGGACTTTAAAGGCCAATGCATATCCCTGGCAGACGGCGTTGCCATTCACAAAGGCACCGTAGGACGTATATACCTGTTCGTCCTCCCAATAGCGTCCGCCGCTGGTCTGATGGCCGGTTTGTCTGTACGCCTCCCTGGCTGCGGCCACGTCCTCCCCGCTGATTTGTGTGGTATCAATACCGTGTTCCTCAAAATACTGCCAAATAAATGCGTTCTCATTCGACACATATGGGTCGTACTGGCAGTTCAGCACGATCCAGTCGTGCGCAGCCACGATCTTCTCCAGGTCCGTCATGCCGTCGGCAATGCACTCCGCATATGCTGCATCTACCGCATCCTCATAGGCGCTGGAATCATAGCTCTCCAAATATCCCGGTTTGAACGTAATGATTTTGTTGGCGCCAAACCCATTACTGCTGCTGTAACTCAAGCCGATCGATGTCTTGGCAAAATATGTTTCCTCCGGATACGTATATAAGGTATTGTAGTACAGCTGATAGCATTCATCCGCCGTCATCGCTCTGCCAAGAAGATTCCGGACTTCGATCGCAGCTTTTTGCTCCTTGATCCCTTCCAGCAGCGTCTCCTTCATGGTTTCATAAGCAGAGCCGGCAAACAGAGACGCCTCCCCATCGCCCCCATCAGCCCAGCCTGTTACATCCAAATCAATGAACGGGTCGTCAAAGAAGACGGTTTCCAGTTCCTCTGGTTCTCCCCTCTCCTCCGGCTCCTCCGCCGCTGCAATTACAGTCATTACAGTCAGTAATGCCAGCACCGCCAGAAAGCCCGGCAGGATTTGCTTTCTCCAATTTTTTCTCATTTCCAAAGCTCCTTAACAAAGCTGACAGGGGCAGCTGTTTGCACAGCTGCCCCTGCTGATCATCATTTTGCAGCCATATGATCTTTGGCCTGCGTGTGATTACTCCACGACGTTCCCGTAGAACCGCTGCAGGATCGTCGCAAACTGCGCGCGGTTGGCAGTGCCGGCGGGATTCAGAGTTCCCTGGGCGGTGCCGCCCACGATGCCGTTGGCAACAGACCAGCTCATGGCGTCCTGCGCATAGCCGGCCACCTTGGCGTAGTCGGGGAACTGCGTCAGGTCCGCGCTGCCGGAGGTCTTGTAGCCCATCATCGCCGCATAGCGGTACAGGATCGTCACCATCTGCTGGCGGGACACGGCGGCGCCGGGATTCGTGCCGTCGGAGATGCCGCTGTCCACGGCCCATGCCTTGGCCTCAGCCATGTCGGCGGGCCGCTGGCCGGACAGACGGGCCAGAATCATCCACAGCTGCTGACGGGTCACGGAGCCGTTGGGATTGAAGGTCACGGCGCTGTTGCCGTTCATGTAGCCGTTCTCATAGGCCCAGGCAATGGCGTCGCGGGCCCAGAAGTCGTCAGTCACGTCGATGAAGGGCCAATCCTCCTCGATCTCCGTGAAGGTGGCCTCCACAGTGACCTTGCTGGCGGGCATGGTGAAGGTGAACTTGCCGTTCTTACCCTCAGTGACCTTGACGCGGTCGCCGTCCCTGTCAGTGACCCGCAGGGTATCCAGTTCGTAGCCCGCGTCGGGCTTCACGGTTATAGTCACGGTGGCGCCCTGTCCGGCGCTCTTGGCGCTGGTGGTCACGGTGCCGTTCTTGGTCTTCTCGGTAGTAATGCTGTAGGTGGGAACGCTGGAACCACCGCCGCCGGAGCCGGAGCTGCTGGCCGCCTTGGGCGTGACGGTCACCGCAGTCTCGGTGCCCGCGCCCTGGGCGTTGATCGCCTGGACCGTGACAGTGTACGCCGTGCCGTTGGTCAGGCCGGTGAAGGTATAGCTGGTGGTGTCGCCGCTCAGCGTGACAGCTTCCAGCGTATCGCCGCCCTCCTCGATGCTCACCACATAGTTGAGGATCTCAGAGCCGTTGGCGCTGGCACTCCAGCTGACAGAGGCGGAGCCGCTGCCGGCCGTGGCCGTCACTGCGGGAACACCGGGCACCGCCGCGGCAATGTCAATGCCGTTGGAGACGATCTCGCCGGTATAGGCGTCGCCCTTGGCGACGATCTTCGCGGAGATGGTGCTGCCCTTATCCGCATCGGCCACTGTGTAGGTACTGCCGGCGGCGCCGGAAATCTCCTTGCCGTCACGCAGCCAGACAATGGTGTAATTTTCCGCGTCAGGCGCGCCGGTGACAACTGCCGTCAGCTCGGAAGTGCCGGTGATCCTCACCGTGCCGGTCAGCGGGGTCTTGCCGGCTTCCACAGCGGCGCTGGTCAGGGTGCCGGTGTGGTTGTCGTCAGAGGCAGTCACCATGACGGTAATCTTGGCGTCGCCGTCCTGAACGACATAGGTGCTGTTAGTGGCGCCCGCAATGGCGGTGCCGTTGTTGAGCCACTGATAGGTCACGGTCATGCCGGCGGGGGCATTGGCGGTCAGAGTGTCGCCGGCCTTGATGCCATCTGCACTGCCGCCGGTGATCGTCACCATGCCGGTGAGGGCCGCAGGCTCAATGGTGAAGGGCTTCTCGACCTTGCCGGTGTAGTTGCCCTTGCCGGTGATGAGGATGGTGGCGGTACCGGCGTCGGTGTTGTCGCTGTAGGTCAGCGTGTAATCCGTGCCGTCCACCAGGGTCACGCCGCCCAGCTTCACGTTGACCAGGGGCTCGATGGCGCTGCCAGTGTAGGTGTAGGAGGCCACACCATCCACCGTCACGTCGTCGCCGGTAATACTCTTGGGTTCAATGGTGAAGTTCGCCGTGACAGTATCCTGATAGTTGCCCTTGCCGGTGATGGTGATCGTGGCGGTACCGGCGTCGGTGTTGTCGGAATACTCAACCTCGTAATCCGTGCCCTTGGTCAGGGTGGATTCCACGGCGGGCTTGATGGCGCTGCCGGTGTAGGTCTTGGCGGCGGTGTCAATGGTGAAGTCCGCCGCAGTGATGGCCTTGCGCTCAATGGTCAGGGACTTCGTCACCGCAGAAGCAGGCTCATAGTTGGTGTCCCCGGCCCTGTTGGCAGTGAGGGTCACGGTGCCGGCCTTGAGGATCGCCGCAGTGTACTTGCCGTCGCTGACCTTCTTCAGGCTCAGGATGGCGGGATCGGAACTGGTCAGGTCATACGCGCCGGTGCCGCTGCCGCCGGAGACGGTGATCTCAAACTCCGCATCGCCGTAGGTCTTGGACGCATCGGCGTTGATCGTCAGCTCGGCCTGCAGCTTCTTGGTGATCTTCGCGCCGGTAAAGGTATAGGCTGCGGGAACGGTGTAGTTGTCCGCGTCGCTGCCGGTCAGGGTGATGCCGGTGATCTCCACGTCGTAGGTGCCCACATCAGCCTTGGGATACGCGCCCGCCGTGCCGGCGGCAACGGAGACGGTGTCGCCGGACACCACATTCTCCAGACCCAGATTGGCTGCGTCGAAGCCCTTGACATCGGTGGTGCCGTCGTATTCCTTGGTGATCTCAGCCGTGCCGTTTGTGACCGTCAGGGCACGCTTTTCAATGGTCAGGTTTGCTTTCACCGTGCCGATGTGGCCGGGGATCTCGCCGTCCAGGATTTCATCCTCATAGGTGGCGGTGATCTCGTAGGCGCCGGCCTTGGTGGGAGCGTCGGCGCTGGGGCCATAGCCGGCGCCGGAGTAGCTGTAAGTCCACTTGGAGGTCTCGTCCGTTGCGCCGGAGTAGCTGCCGGCGGGAGCAAACTCGTCGCCGTAGACAGCCGTGATGTCCGCCAGTGTCAGAGCGCTGCTGACGTCCGTCTTGCTCTTGAACACCAGCTTCACTTCGACAGCCGCGTCCGCATAGTTGGTGCTGGCGACAGTCAGCTGGATGCTGCCCTCAGTGCCGGCGGCCTGCGCCGTGCCGACAGTGAACGACAATGTCGCGCCGTCAACAGTGGCAGCAGTCACATAGTCGCTCTTTGTTCCGACTGTGTAAGTCAGCGTACCCGCGTTGGCAGGCATGCCGGTGATCGCAGACAGGTCGTAGGTATAGTCCTTGCTTCCACTGACCACTGCGCTGGACAGAACGGTCTTGCCCGAAGCGGTCAGGGCGGGCGCATCGGCCTTGCTGATGGAGGCGCCAGCCGCAGCATCGCTCAACGCTGTGGCGGACAGCTCATAGTTCTTGCCCCACTCGCCACTAAGAGCGATGTCGGTCACGTTCACCGTACTGGTGCCCGCGTCGGCGCTGGTCCAGGCAAAGACGCCGGTGGCGGAGGGAGTTTCGCCGTTCACCGCGCCATCCAGCTTGATGGTGCCGGCGGCAGCGGTCGTGCCGTCAAACTGCTTGGCGGACACAGTGTCCACGCTGGGGGTCAGCGTGGCCTTGCTGATGACATACTCGCAGGTCGCCGCCTCGGGCAGGACATAGTTGTCATTGCTCAGGCCGGAGGCTGTGGCGGTGTGCTCGCCGGCGTTAACCTCTACACCGCCGGTGACGGTAACAGTGCAGTCATCGCCGGAAACCAGATTGGAAACCGCAGCGGTAACGCTGGAGGGTGTGCCGTTGTATGCTCTGGTGTCACTGCCGGACCAGACAAGCTCGGCCGTCCTCTTGGCAATGGTGATCTGCTTCGTGACCTCGGCAGCCGCATCAACGTCGCCGTCACCGGCCTTATTCGCGGTCAAGGTTACGCCGCCGGCCGCCTTGATGGTGGCGGTGTAACTGCCGTTTCCATGATCAGTCAGGCTCAGAACGTTGGAATCAGAGGAGGTCAGGCTGTACGCTCCAGTACCGGAGCCGCCGGAAACGGTGATGGTAAAGTCCGCGTCGCCGTAGGACTTGCCGCTAACCTCAGAAATGCTCAGCGCAGACTGGCCGACTTTGGTGATGGCGAAATTCGCGGAAGCCTCGTTAATCTCGTAGTTGCCGCCAGCCACATTGTTTACGGTGACGGTAGCCGTACCAACATTCTTGTTGTTGCTGTAAGTCAGTGTGTACTCGCCGGAATCAATGACGGTATCGCCGTCTTTCACGGTAACAGTCTCGGGAATAATGGTCTCGCCGGTGTACTCGTAAGATGCGGGATCAACCTCGACCGTGGGAGTGACGGACTTGGCCCGGATGGTCCAGGTCAGTTGGACGGCATCCCTGCCGCCGTTTTCCCAAACCGTGTTGGCCGGATCCGTCAAGCGGGCGGTGGCGGCATACGTACCTGCATCTATGCCTGTGGTGTCGCCTTCCACGGTGACAAATTCCTGATCAGGCTCCACGGAGTACGCGAAATTCTGCTTCTCGCCGGAGTAGGTCAGCTCAGTCCCAGAGACAACAGGCTTGGCAATCTCCTTGGGACTTACGGTGATCTGCTGTTCCACGGATGCACCGCCATAGGTGACGGTCACGACAGTATCCGCTACCTTCAGCTCGCCGGAGGGAGAGAACGTGCAGGAATCAGTGACATCAGCCGTCTTGCCGCTGGCATAGACGGCGGTCACGGCCATTCCATCCGCGTCAAAGGTCTCATAAGCGGTATAAGCGATCTTGGTGGGGGCCTGCGCAATCGTAAGGCTTGTGAGACTATCCTCGACCGCGACCACCGTAAACTTGCAGCTGATGCCCTCATAAACAGCGGTCAGAGTGTTCTCGCCAGCCTGGAGACCGCCAGCGGGCAGAGTGATCTTCACATCGGTCACCTCGGAAGCCGTGCCGCTGGCGTCGATGTACTCCGCCTTGACCATGGATGCGATCTCATCCGCAGTGGAACTGGTGTAAATGGTTTCACCGCTCCTTACGGACACGCTCAGTGCCGGGGTCTGGACGATGGTGAAATGCGCAGTGCTTCCATCTGCCATCATGGTCTCTTTTGCTTCCGCAGAGCCTATGGCGCTGGGAAGAATTTTGATAGAGGCCAAATCAGCTTCGGTCAAATCCTGTTTAGCGGTAAATCTAATCCATTGAAGTCTTCCGCTCGTTATCACTTCTCCGGTGTCTTCATCCATAAGGCCATCTGTACTTGCACCGTTGAAGAAAACCGTATTGGCATTGAATTTAAGATTTTTTGTCGTTGCAAAGCCGCCACTATTTGTTGGCGTCATTTTTTCTGAATCGTATCCCACACAAATAGAGAAGCTTTGAATGGATTCACTTAACTCCTGCGGGTTATTGGAAAAATTAACCAAGACAGAAAACTGGCTGTTAGCTGAAACATTGGTAATCGTATCTGCACCAGTATTAGCCGAGGAACACTGCACAGACAGATAAATCGTCTTTCCATTCTCGCCTGTGCTCACTGTGGCCGCCGATGCGGGAACACCGACAATGCTTGTCATCATGACAAGCGTTAACAGCACAGCAAGCATCCTTTTTAACTGCTGTTTCATTGCATTTCCCCCTTAATTGTTCTCGTCCCAAGAATGGATCAATTCCGCATTGTATTGGAGAATTCTCAATGCATCATTGGGATCAATCGTGTTGTCACCTTTCCAAGGAAGCGTCACGTTCGCAGCAGCCTGCTGTGTACTATCCAAGGAAATCAGTTCGGCATTATACTGCAAAACCAACAATGCGTCATTCGGATCAATTACCCCATCTCTATTCACATCGCCCAGCGTATACGGCGCCACTTCATAAGTGCCGCTGACCGCGTAATTCAGGGGGACCTTGATCGTCGTGAAGCCCGCCCGGTCACTGGTGATGTACAGCGTCATCGGTGTCGTTTCCGCCGGCAGCATGGGGTACACATCAAATGTAACACTGCCCGCCTCCACGGCGGTCTGGTCGATGTAATAGATCTGATCCGCCACCGTGGGCAGGTCGCCGCCGGAAACCAGCAGCACCACAAACTGATCCCCGGCAGACATTGCGCCTGAGTAGACGACGCTCAGCTTGTCGGAGTTCGCGTAGAACGTCTCGTACGCGCCGTCTTCGTCCACATCGGCAGAGGTCTTGGTGACCGTTCCCGAGGACGCCTCGGCCTCGATCTTGACATTTTCCGCCGTGCCGATGTCATAGAAGCCGCCCGCCGTGACGTCGTCCGCCAGTGCGCTGACGCACAGCAGTCCGGCAAAGGCCGCACTCAGAAGGGCCATTCGCAACAATTTCTTCTTCATTCTTCCGCCTCTTTTCTCAAGCACCAAATTTTTCGGTGTAATTGACCAGGATCTTGGCGAGCTGCGCCCGGTTGGCCACGCTGCCGGCGCCCAGGGTGGTGGCGGTGGTGCCGGAGATCAGCTCGTTGTAAATGGCCCAGTACATGGGCGCCTTCGCCCAGGAGACCATGGCGGCGCTGTCGGTAAAGGTGTCGTCATAGATCTGGGTGAACAGGGTCTCCTGGCCGCTCTGGCCGCCGGAGTACAGGAACAGGATCTTCATGGCCGCCTGCCGGGTCACCGGGTCGCCGGGGGCGAAGGTCGTGGCCGTCCGGCCGCCGACGTAGCCCTTTTCCCAGGCCCAGGCAATGGCGCTCTGGAACTCCGCGCTGAGGTTCGCCGTGTCTGTGAAGGGGGCCTGTGCCGTGGGCTGGGGCCTGCCGGCCATGCGCCACAGCACCGTGACGAAGGCTCCCCGGGTCACCTGATTGCCGGGACGGAAGGTCCCGTCGGAATAGCCCTGGAAAAAGCCCTTGTCCACCGCCGTGTTGATCCAGTTCTCCGCCCAGTGGTCCGCGGTGTCGCGGAACTTGTGCTCCACGGGTTCCGGCGTCTCCGGCTGGGGTTCGGCAGGCTCGGCCTCCTCCGGCTTTGTCTCAGCCGGTTTGGTCTCCGCAGGCTTCGTCTCCTCCGGCTTTGTCTCCGTTGGTTTGGTCTCCGCCGTCCTGACGCCCTCCACCGTGAACGCCACGGCGTTTCCGGTGGCGTCGCTCAAAAGGGAGTCCTCCAGGCTGAAGTCCGGGGAGCCGCTGCCTACCACCTTAAAGGTGAAGGACGCCAAGACGCCGTCCGACGTCAGCTCCGACACGGAGGCCGCCGCGATGATGGCTCCGTCCGACGCCTTTGGGTTCGTGGCCGCCAGGGCCCCCCTCAGCGCCGCGCCGGTGGAGGCGCTGACACACTCCACCACGGCGTCGTCATACGCCAGGGTGAACTGCACCGCCGAAAAGCCCGGATTGCCTTTGATCTCAGCGTTAACCGTGAAGGTCTCTCCGATCCCCGGCGGCGTCTCCGGCGGTGTGACCGAGATGACCGCGCCGCCGGCTGCAAATGCCGTGGGCGCCGCGGCCAGGCATATGCACACCGCCAGCACCCATGCCAACCATTTTTTCCTCATGGATTCCCTCCCTGCTTCTGATATGTTCTCATGATGCGCCAATCTATCGTTCCAATTATACACATTTCAAATATACGTTGTCAACCATAACAGGCGTTTAAAATTTATATTCCGCGCCGGGCGGCACGTTACCATCCACATACAAACACAGGCGCCGTAATGCGCAGGGAACCGTCCCGGGCCGCCGCCGGCAGGGCGCACATTGCATCTGTCATCCGGGATGGGGATGGATACGTCCGCAGTACAAGCGGGAACAGTGCCGCCGCTTCTATTTTTTTCCTTTTTGTGCCCTCCGCCCGGAACGGCGGACGTTTTTCCTGCGGCGGACCAGCTTCACCGTCAGAACCGCCAGCGCAGCCAGCAGCACCAGCACGCCCAGCACCGCCAGCGTGGGCGGGCCGGGATTTGCCAGCAGCGCCAGGGGGCTCCGGCTGGCATTTTCCGTCTTTCGGGCCCCGCCGGGCCGCAGGGTCCCCTGCTCCTCCAGATAGGAGGCCAGGGCGTACCATGCCTTCAGCTCCGTGCCGTCCGCAGCCTTGATGATGCGGCTCTCCAGGTCGGCGATAGGCTCCCCGTTCTCGTCCCGGGGCGTGACGGTCAGCAGCCCCAGGCTCTGGGCCTCCACCGCCCCCAGCATCTGGCCGCTGTAAAGGTCCGCCGCCACCCGGTAGAGGCGGTCGTCCTCAATGGCCGCCTCACCGCCGTCCGGCAGCAGCCGGGCGGCGGCCGTCACCCTGTCCAGGAACATCCGGCAGGGGTTCCACGTCCAGCGCATCCCCGCGCCGTAGAGAGCGGCGGCAGGCATCAGGGCCGAGATGGAGGCGTCCACCTCGAAGGCGTTTTTCAGGTCCGCTCCGGTGAGGTATACCGACACCAGCGGGTAGCCCGGCGTCCCGTCGGCGCCGGAGCCGAGGGACAGGATGTCAAATGCCTGAGCGGTGGTCACCTCGCCCGCCCGCAGCACGTCCCGGATGACGCCGGCGGGCGCCACCGCGAAATCCACCGGCACATAGTCCCCGCCCTCCAGCCGCCGGATGGCCCGGATATAGGCGTCGCCAATGAGATTGCCGGTCTCCTCCACTGTAAAGTCCCGGCCCTCCACAGCGGCCAGCACCTGGTCATAGCGCAGGCCGAAGTCCGACAGGTAGCTCTCATTGACCTTGGCCTGGAACACCGCCGCCAGGGCCAGCATGTCCGGGTCCTCCGGGACGGAGCTGTCAAGGGGAAGCAGTTGATAGTCCTCCACTTCCAGCCCGCCGCCGCTGCGGCTGACGGTCAGCACGCCCAGATTCTTCGTATACTCGCCGCAGGAGACGATCAGGGTATCGTTCACCCGAATGGGCTCCGGAAGGGTGGTGTGGGTGTGGCCGGAGATGATGACGTCGATGCCGTCCACCGCCCGGGCCAGCTCATAGTCCTCGCCCTTCCCGTCCTCGGTGCCGCTGTGGGACAGGCAGATGATATAGTCCGCCGCCTCATTGGCCTGGATCTCCGCCACCACCCGCTCCGCCTCCTCGGCGATGGGCCGGTACTCCATACCGGACATGGGCGCGCACTCGTGGGAGTCCAGCCCCATGACGCCGAACACAGCGACGCGGAGGACGCCGCCAGCCGTCTCCCGCTCCAGCACCACATAGTCCGTCACGGGGTAGTCCGCCATGGCCTGTACCAGCGCCCGGCCCGCAGCCGGGTCCACAGGCGTGGTGTAGTTGGCCTGGACGATAGCGGGCAGGGGGTCGCCGCTGTCCATGGCCGCCCGGAGCATCTCCGCCAGCCCCTGCTGGCGGTAGTCAAACTCGTGGTTGCCCAGGGTGGTCACGTCATAGCCCATGGCCCCCAGGGCCCGCAGTTCCGGCGCGTCGGCGGCGTAGATCGTCTGGAACAGGGAGCCCATGGAGAAGTCCCCGGCGTCCAGCGTGACCACCGGGACGCCCTCCGCCGCCGCTGCCGCCCGCTGCTCCTCCAGCAGCGCCGCCAGGCGGGTGTAACCGCCCAGGTCCCCGGCGTCGGGGTAAAAGTGGTCGTGGGTGTCGTGGGTGAACAGGATGGTCAGGGACGCCGTGTCCTCTGCCGGGGCGGCGGCCGCCGTCGCCCCCAGAACGCACACTGCCGCCAGGACGCACAACGCCCCCGCGAAAATACGCCGGATCAGTCTCATGATCTCTCCTCCTTGATGGGACTTGTTATAATGTATCATTATAACAAATTCCTCCCCTTTATACAAACCGCTTTTCGCCGCCGGAGGGCGCAGTTAGTTTTGTGTAACTTTAGGCCCCCGATTTTTTAAAAAAATGTTCATAAAAGTTAGTCTTGACAACTATTTCGCCATGTTCTATGATAGAGGGACAACAGAGGAATCCACCCGTTTGAATGGAGGAGGACTGTATGAAACAACACCGTTTTTGGGCCTGGGCGGCGCTGATCTGTATGGCGCTGGCCATGATCACAGGTATGAAACGGAAATAGAAAGGAAGCATGCCCCATGATCGATTGGAAGAAAGTTGCAATTTTTGCCGGCGGCACCCTGCTGGGCTCCGCAGGCTTCAAGCTGCTGGCCAGCCAGGACGCCCGGAAGGCATACACTCACGCCACCGCCGCCGCCCTGCGCTGCAAGGACAGCGTCATGACCACCGTCACCCAGGTCCAGGAGGCCGCGGGCGACATTCTGGCGGACGCCAAGGAGATCAACGAAACCCGCGCCCAGGCCGGCGAGACCGTGGAGGACGCCGCCCCCGCCGGGGACGCTGAGGTCTAAGTACATCCGCGAAGGAGCCGCGCCTAACGGCGCGGCTTTTTTCCTGATTTGGAGTGTGATACCATGAAATGCGTGATCCTGCATGAGAGCCGGGGACGGCTGCGGATACACCTGTGCCAGCCCCGCATGACCATCCGGCAGGCGGATCTGCTGGACGCCTATCTGAACCGGCTGGACTGTGTGCGCTCCGCCAAGGTCTACGAGCGCACCGGCGACGCCGTGATCCTTTATGGCGGCAGCCGCGCCGCCCTGCTGGACGCCCTGGCCCGTTTCCATTACGGCGACGGGGCCCTGGCGGCCCGGCTGCCGGAGAACAGCGGCCGGGAGCTGAACCGCCAGTACCAGGACAAGCTGGTGGGGATGGCGGCCTTCTACGCAGCGCGGAAGCTCTTTCTGCCCGCCCCGCTGCAGATCGTCTATACGGCGGTCCGGTCCCTGCGCTACCTGT
Source organism: Oscillospiraceae bacterium (assembly GCA_030524605.1). Lineage (GTDB taxonomy): Bacteria > Bacillota > Clostridia > Oscillospirales > Oscillospiraceae > Oscillibacter. Next base: position 14,443 of record JAUNGH010000011.1, read on the forward strand.
GGCACGGCGTGCGGTGCCTGCTGCGCCGGAAGCTGCAGGTGGAGGTGCTGGACGCCGTATCCATCGGCGTGTCCCTGGTGCGGGGCGACTTTGCCACCGCCGCCTCCGTCATGTTTTTGCTGCGGCTGGGCGAACTTTTGGAGGAGTGGACCCACAAGAAGTCCGTGGGAGACCTGGCCCGCAGCATGTCCCTGAACGTGGACCGGGTGTGGCTGGCGGCGGAGGGCGGCGATGTGCTGGTGCCCATCCACGACGTCCGGCCCGGCGACCGCATCCGGGTCCGCACCGGCAACCTGATCCCTCTGGACGGCAAAGTGCTGGAGGGCGAGGCCATGGTGAACCAGGCCTCCCTCACCGGCGAGTCCGTGCCTGTTGCCAAGCGGGCGGGCAGCCTGGTCTACGCCGGCACCGTGCTGGAGGAGGGCGAATGCGTGCTGGAGGCCGCCGGACAGACCGGCTGCAGCCGGTACGACCGCATCGTCTCCATGATCGAGGACTCCCAGAAGCTCCAGTCCGCCACGGAGACCAGGGCCGCCCGCCTGGCCGACAGGCTGGTGCCTTACAGCCTGCTTGGCACCGTGCTGACCTATGCCCTGACCCGCAACGCCACCCGGGCCGTCTCCATTTTGATGGTGGACTTCTCCTGCGCGCTGAAGCTGGCGATGCCCCTGTCCTTCCTCTCCGCCATGGGCGAGGCGGGCAAATATCATATCACCGTCAAGGGTGGCAAATTTCTGGAGGCCGCCGCCCACGCGGACACCATTGTCTTTGACAAGACCGGAACCCTGACAAGGGCCTGCCCCACCGTGGTGGACGTGGTCCCCTTCGGCGGGAACGACCGGGATGAGATGCTGCGCCTGGCGGCCTGCCTGGAGGAGCACTACCCCCACTCCATCGCCAACGCCGTGGTGCGCTCCGCCAAGGAAAAGGGTCTGGCCCACGAGGAAATGCACGCCAACGTGGAGTACCTGGTGGCCCACGGCATCGCCAGCACGGTGAACGGCCGCCGGGTGGTTATCGGCAGCCACCACTTCGTCTTTGAGGACGAAGGCTGCGCCGTCCCTGCAGACGGACAGGCGGCTTTCGACGCGCTGCCTCCGCAGTACTCCCACCTGTACCTTGCCATCGGCGGGCAGCTGGCGGCGGTAATCTGCGTGGCGGACCCCCTGCGGCCTGAGGCCGCGGCGGTGCTGAACACCCTGCGGAGACTTGGCGTCTCCCGTCTCGTCATGATGACCGGCGACAGCGAGCGGACCGCCGCCGCCATCGCCGCCCAACTGGGCGTGGACGAATACCACTCCGAGGTCCTGCCGGAGGACAAGGCCGCCTTTGTGGAGGCCGAGCGGGCCGCCGGACGCACCGTGGTCATGATCGGCGACGGCATCAACGACGCCCCCGCCCTTTCCGCCGCCGACGTGGGCATCGCCATCAGCGACGGCGCCGCCATCGCCCGGGAGATCGCCGACATCACCGTCGCCGCCGACGACCTGTTTGAACTGGGCACCCTGCGGCAGCTCTCCCTGGCCCTGATGGACCGGGTGAGCCGGAACTACCGCTTCGTCATGGGCTTCAACGGCAGCCTCATCGTCCTGGGCGCCCTGGGCGTGCTGCCCCCGGCCACCTCGGCCCTGCTGCACAACCTCTCCACCCTCTTGATCAGCGTCAGGAGCATGACCCCGCTGCTGGACGGGGAGTGAGGGCTTGACTTTCCCGCCCAACCTGCTATACTTTTGGTTAGAATTCCCTAACCGCCGGAAAACGGGACGCGTCCCGTTTTCCTTTTGCCCAGCAGTTAGCTTTATCTAACTTTTTGGAAAGGACCGATCCATATGACACAGATCACCGTAAAGGTGGACGGCATGCAGTGCGGCATGTGCGAGTCCCACATCAACGACGCCGTCCGCCGGGCCTTCCGGCTCAGGAAAGTCACCTCCTCCCATACCAAGGGGGAGACCGTGATTTTAACGGAGGAACCCATCGACGAGGAGAAGCTGCGCAAGGTCATCAACGACACCGGCTATGAGGCGGGCGCCGTCTCCCAGGCCCCCTATGAGAAGAAGGGGCTGTTCGGCTTCCTGAAATGACCGGCGGGACGCGGCGGCGTTTGAAGGGAGTGTTGGGCGATGGCGGATAAAAGCGGCGGCGATCTGGCCTTCTGGCAGCGGTTTTCCAGGCTGTACGGCCCCCTCATGGGCCGCAGCGCAAAGCTGTATGACGGCGTCTGCGCCCGCATCCGCCCCCGTCTGAGCCGGGAGATGAACGTGCTGGAGTTGGCCTGCGGCACCGGGCAGCTGTCCTTTCCCCTGTCCAGCCGGGTGCGGCTGTGGGAGGCCACTGACTTCTCCCCCAACATGATCCGGGAGGCGCAGAAGCGCCCCGGCTCCTGCCGCCTGCGCTTCTCCGTTCAGGACGCCACCTGCCTGCCCTACGGCGACGAGACCTTCGACGCGGTGGTCATTGCCAACGCCCTCCACATCATGCCCCATCCGGAACTGGCCCTGGCGGAGATCCGCCGGGTGCTGAAGCCGGGCGGGCTCCTGTTCGCTCCCACCTTTGTCCACGGCGAGGGCCGGGGCCTGTGTGCGCAGCTTATGAAGCTCTCGAAGCTGGCGGGCTTCCGCGCCTACCACCGCTGGGACGCCGCCGGACTGGCGGCATACGTGGCCGGGCACGGCTTTCGAATCACCGACAGGCCCCTGCTGGACGGCTTTCCGGCGCCGCTTTGCTGTCTCGCCGCCCAAAGGCTATAAAAGAGGATGCCTCCCTCACGGGAGGCATCCTTTTTTACACACGAGCTCTCACGCCCGGAACTCCGCATGGAGCATGAAACACATATGAAAGGTCCGGCAAACCCATATGAACAGCCGTGTGGCGGCGGTCTTCCGCCAGCCGCCCTTCAGATAGCCGTCGAAATAGTCCTTTTCCGCCACGTTCACGATGCGCTCCGACCAGCTCTCCAACTCCTCCCCGGGGCGCTCCAGAGAGAAGAAGGATTTCGTCTCATTCCCCGCCAGCTTCACCTCCGCGTTGACGCCCTTGAGCCCCAGGGCGTTCACCGCGTCAAAGGCGATGGCGCCGCCGGGAAACCGCTCCGCCATGGCGCAGAGCAGGCGGCGCACCTGCTCCTTTTCAAAGTAGTAGAACAGCCCGCCGGCGGTGAAGACGGCGCCGTCCTCCGGACGGAAATCGATCTCGTCGAACCAGGCGAAGTCGTTCAGATCGCAGACCACGTTGCGCTCATGGGCCCCCAAGGGGATGTGCCGCTGCCGGAGGGCGATGACATTCTCCATGTCCAGGCAGTACCAGGGGTTCGTGTCGTTGCCCATCTCCCGGCGCAGGCAGCTCAGGCCCGCCCCCAGCTCCACCACGGCGGCCTGGGGGTGGTCCTTTAAATACCGTTCGATCTCCCAGGCCAGGTTGTACTGGCGGAGCAGGCAGTTCATCCACATGTACTGGAACCTGTACAGCTTTTTGTCCGACAGGTCCACGCCCAGCTCCCCCACGATCCGGCCCGCGTCCCGGTCCGGAAAGAGGTCCGGGTATTTTTCCGCCGCGATCATCCTGCCCCAAAGGGGGATACAGAGGGTCTGCTGGACGGTGTTTTCCTGCAATTCAGCCATGAATATCCTCCTTCCCGGTCCGCCGCGGGAACCAGGGGATGCAGCGGTTGACCCGGCGGCAGTAATCGGTGTATTCCTCTCCGAAGCGTTCCAGAAGCCACCGCTCCTCGGTGCCTTTCATCAGCGCCGTCAAAAACAGCCAGTACAACGGCGGCAAAAGCAGCAGCCACAGGTCTCCCGCCCACAGCAGCGCCCCGGCGCAGGCCAGCAGGAACGCGGAATAGATGGGGTTCCGCACCCAGGCGTAGACCCCTGTGACCGCCAGCGTGCCGTTCCGGATGTGCTCGTCCACCCGGGCGCGGAAGACCGCGCCGTACCAGAGCCACGCTCCGGCCGCGATCAGCGCCGTCCCCAGCACCGCGAAGGGGCCCCGCAGGCCCGGCAGCTTCCCGGATACGGTGGCGCCGGAGGCCGACAGGGCCAGCCCGCCGGCGGTCAGGACGAGGATGACCGCCACATAGAGAGGCCCCACGCCGTACATAGGCAATTGTTTTTGCCGTTTCACCGCCTCACCCGGCCTTCCGGCAGGTGAAGCAGGCCATGCCCTCCACCGTCTCCATCTCCGCCGACGCGTACAGGGCTTCAAGGCGGGCCCGCAGGCTATCCGCAGTCTCGAAAGGCGGCGTGAAAAAGCCCTTGGGGACATAGAGCTTTTCAATGAGCCGGTCCGTCCTGCGATTCTCCCCCTTCACATAGAAGCAGCCGCAGAAGACGCCGCCGGGCCGCAGCACCCGGAAAGTCTCCCGGTACGCCGCCTCCTTGTCCGGGAAGGCGTGGAAGCCGTTGAGGGACAGCACCGCGTCAAAGCTGTTGTCATCGAAGGGCAGCGCCCCCACATCGCCCTGCCGGAAGGCAACGTTGGAAAGCCCCATGCGCTCCGCCCGCCCCCGGGCCTTCGCCATCATGTCCGGAGAGTAATCCAGACAGGTGATCTCCGCCCCCGGCAACGTCCGGTAGACCGGCATGGTCAGCACGCCGGTGCCCACCGGCACCTCCAGCAGCCGCCCGGCAAAGCCCTCCGGGATGCCGGAGAGCGCCCGCTCCAGATACGCGTCGTTCTTCGCCTTGTCCATGCTCCAGACCAGCGCGCACACCGCCCTTCCGGGCAGGGTGGAGCAGGTGATCATGCCGTCGTAAAAGGTAGCTTCCTTCCCCAGGTATTTGTATGCGTTTTTGACCTCATCGTGCCGGTTCATTGTTCCCGCTCCTCCCTATTCTGACAGCGGCGGCCGCAGTGGGGGCCGCCAACGGCGAGGGTGTGTTTCCAAAAGCCGGGCCTCGCATTCATCCCACGCCCCTTCTCTTTACGGCGCCTGTCCAGTCCGGGGCCGTGTCCGGCAGATCCGTGCAGTTTCCCAAAGTTAGATTTGGCTAACTTTGGGTCTGAGAAAAGCCGCCCCGGGAACATGCGGCGCCGGCCGTCCCGCCCCCGAAACGCGGCGGCGGATTTATTTTAATTGTATGACGGCCCGCCGCCCTTGTCAAGCGCCGCCCCCCTCCGCCGCCAAAAAGGAGTGCCCCGCACGGGGGTGCCGTGCGGGGCTATGAGGGGAAAAAAGGAGATAAGTATCAAAATTGAGAGAGAGTCAAACCGCAGGGATCAAATCAGCACGCCGCCATCTGCCGGCCCAGCGCGCGGCAGGCCTCCTGCACGTCGTCGTCAGGCGCTTCGTTGGCGATCAGGCCCTCATCCTGGATGAGGTTGGCGTTGGCGCCCTCACAGCGGGCGTACCAGTCGCGCATCCACTGGCCGTCGCCCCAGCCGTAGGAGCCGAACAGGGCGATCTTCTTGCCGCTGAGGGAACCCTCCAGGCCGGAGAACATGGGATCGAAGTCCTCTTCCTCCAGAACCTCGCTGCCCATGGCGGGGCAGCCGAAGGCCACGGCGGCAAACTCGGAGAAACGGGCGGCGGAGAACTCCGTGGGGCCCATCAGCTCCACCTCCGCGCCGGCCTCCCGGGCGCCGTCGGCGATGCAGTTGGCCATGGTCTCCGTGTTGCCGGTGCCGCTCCAATAGACGATTGCGATTTTGCTCATACGATCATTCCTTCCATGATATCTTTGATGCCTTTGCTGTTCTTTCATGCAGCCGGTCCGGACAGGCGGCGCTGCGAGGATCGGTACAGACCCCGTCCGCCGGACCGGCGCAGACACGCCTCTGCCTGTCGGCGTGTCCTCCGTACTTGGAGACCGGCGCTTGTGTGAGGTGCTCGCTCCACGGCACGGCGTCTGCTTCCGCCATGACTCACGCCGGATTCTCTTCAGGGCAAACCGCCTGCCTTGCGGCGCCGGTGTCGCGTCCTCGCTTTTCCGGCCATTCGCCCTGACGTACTTCTTTCATCTCCGTAGTTAGCTATAACTAACTACCGTTTGAAAAGGAAGCGGGTCGCCCAGTCGCCCGCCTGTGGTTAGTTTTGCCTAACCACAGGCTTAATATACCATGGCCTCCCCGCCTTGTCAACCCCTTTTTTACAGTTTTTCAAAAAATATCCGGCTCGGTCCGGCGCTCCTCCGGCGTCAGGCCGCCTTCCAGCATGGCCCGCAGGCGCCGGTAGCTCTCCGTGCTGATGGCGTGCTCCATCCTGCACGCCTCCTGCTCCGCCTTTTCCGGCTCAACGCCGGAGGACAGCAGAAGGTTTTGAAAATAACAGTGCCGGTCATAGATCTGCTCGGCCACCTCCCGGCCCAGTTCCGTCAGATGCAGCAGGCCGTCCTGATCCATCTCCAGAAAGCCTCCGCTCCGCAGGACGCCGACCGCGTGGCTGACGCTGGGCTTGGAAAAGCCCAGATGGCGGGCCAGGTCGATGGACCGGACCGCCCCCTTTTCCCGGTGCAGGACCAGCACCGCCTCCAAATAGTCCTCACCTGAAGCGTGGATGCTCAAGCTCTCAACCTCCCTTCCGTGCGGGCGCCGCCTTTTCCGCTGTCAGGCGGAGCCAGACGCGCCGCGTCTTTTCCAGTTTCAAACCGGCAGATGCGGCGGCCTCCGGCCGCATCTTTCAATCCCTGCCGGGGCAGATGATCTGCCCGTCAGTCAAGCTGCTCCAGGTTGTGCCGGCGGGATCGCACAGCCCGCCGTCTCTCGCCTTCCAACGCCGGTTCGTAGTTAGTTTAAGCTAACTATTGGGCTTGAAAAAACCGCTGCGCGCAGCGGATACCCATCCAGATCCAAGTATTGTTATTTTATAGTGTTCCGTCCCATTTGTCAATTTTTATTTTCACAGCCCCATATTCGGGAAGTTTCGGGAAGTCCCAATGCGTCCAATTCGTCCCTCCAAAGCGCAGGAAAGCCCCGGAACCGCTGGGGTTCCGGGGCTCCTTCATGGAGGTGACACCCGGATTTGAACCGGGGAATCAGGGTTTTGCAGACCCTTGCCTTACCACTTGGCTATGTCACCATCGGAGACGTTTATATTATATGCGAACTTCGGAAAAAAGTCCACATTTATTTTTGCTTTTGATGCCCACACAAAGGTGTGGGCATCAAAATTGGAGCGGGCAACGAGGCTCGAACTCGCTACCTCCACCTTGGCAAGGTGGCGCTC
>JAUNGH010000248.1 GCA_030524605.1 Oscillospiraceae bacterium
ACATCTTCTCGCCGCCCTCGCCCAGGATCATGCCGTGGCTGGTGCGCTTGGCGTAAGGCTCCTTGGTGGGCACCGCGCCGATGTCGTAGAGGAACTTGTGCCAGAAGCGGCTGTACAGCAGGTGCAGGGTGGTGTGCTCCATGCCGCCGTTGTACCAGTCCACGGGGGACCAGTAGTCCAAGGCCTCCTTGGAGGCCAGGGCCTTGTCGTTGTGGGGATCCATATACCGCAGGAAATACCAGCAGGAGCCGGCCCACTGGGGCATGGTGTCCGTCTCCCGCTTGGCGGGGCCGCCGCACTTCGGGCAGGTGGTGTTCACCCAGTCGGTCATCTTGCTCAGGGGGCTTTCGCCGTCGTCGGTCAGCTCATAGCTGTCCACCTCCGGCAACAGCAGGGGCAGCTCGCTCTCGTCGATGGGCACCCAGCCGCACTTCTCACAGTTCACCAGGGGGATGGGCTCGCCCCAGTAGCGCTGGCGGCTGAACACCCAGTCGCGGAGCTTGAAGTTGGTCTTGGGATGGCCGATGCCGTGGTCCGTGACCCACTTCTTCATGGCGGGGATGGCCTCCTTGACGGTCAGGCCGTTGAGGAAGTCGGAGTTGACCATGACGCCGGTGTCGTCCTTCAGGACGAAGGCCTCCTTTGTCACGTCGCCGCCCTTGACCACCTCAATGATGGGCAGGCCGAACTTGTCGGCAAAGTCCCAGTCGCGCTGGTCGTGGCCGGGCACGCCCATGACGATGCCGGTGCCGTAGCCCATCAGGACATAGTCGGAGACGAAGATGGGGATGTGCTTCTTGGTGACGGGGTGGACGGCCTCGATGCCCTGGAGGCGGACGCCGGTCTTGTCCTTGCTCAGTTCCGTGCGCTCCAGGTCGCTCTTGCGGGCGGCGGCGTCGATATAGGCGGACACCTCGTCCCAGTTGGTCAGGCTGTCCTTCCACTTCTTCAGGTAGGGGTGCTCGGGAGAGAGCACCATATAGGTCACGCCGAACAGCGTGTCGCAGCGGGTGGTGTAGACGGTCATATCGTCGCCGTTGGTGGCGGTGAAGGAGACCTCGGTACCCTCGCTGCGGCCGATCCAGTTGCGCTGCTGGATCTTGACCCGCTCGATATAGTCCAGATCGTCCAGGTCGTCGATCAGGCGGTCGGCGTACTCGGTGATCTTCAGCATCCACTGGCTCTTTTCCTTGCGGATGACGGCGCTGCCGCAGCGCTCGCACACGCCCTCCACGACCTCCTCGTTGGCCAGGACGCACTTGCAGCTGGTGCACCAGTTGACGGGCATGGACGCCTTGTAGGCCAGGCCCTTCTTAAAGAGCTGGAGGAAGATCCACTGGGTCCACTTGTAGTAGCCGGGGTCGGTGGTGTCCACCACCCGGTCCCAGTCGAAGGAGTAGCCCAGCATGTGGAGCTGCCTGGTGAAGTTGGCGATGTTGTCCTTCGTCACCTTGGCGGGGTGGATGTGGTTTTTGATGGCATAGTTCTCCGTGGGCAGGCCAAAGGCGTCGAAGCCGATGGGGAACAGGACGTTGTAGCCCTGCATCCGCTTTTTGCGGCAGATGATGTCCATGGCGGTGAAGGGCCGGGCGTGGCCCACGTGGAGGCCCTGGCCGGAGGGATAGGGGAACTCGATCAGGCCGAAGAACTTCTCCCGGGTGGTGTCCCCGGTGACGGCGGTGAAGGGCTTCTCCTCCAGCCACCTGTCCTGCCACTTTTTTTCAATGGCGGTAAAATCGTACTTCATACATATCTCCTTCAATTGACAATTGATAATAGACAATTGACAATTTTCCATTGACAACGCCGGAAACGCTCCGCATTGTCAATTGTCCACTGTCAATTATCAATTCAAAAAAAGCGCCCCCGAGCGCGAAGCCCAGGGGCGTTGAAAACGCGGTACCACCCTGATTCAGCCGCATGTCTCCATCCGGCCCTCAGCGGCGGATAACGGCGCCTGCCGTCCCGCCCTACTGTCCGTTCAGGCGGGAAACTCCGGGAGCAGTCATGCACGAAGCTCCCCCGCCGGCTCGCAGCACCCGCCGGCTCTCTGGAGGTGGAAAACTCCGTCTTTTTTCCCTTCACAGTCTTTAACAGCGCTATTTTACGGGCAGTTGGCCGTTTTGTCAAGGGTGTGGGAGAAATTTTGTGGTTTTGCGAAGCCTTCCGCCCCGGTCGGCAGAGCGCGCCGCAGGCCGTCAGAAGCAGCAGAAGCGCCGCCCGCCAAATCCAATGCCTCCTCATAGAAAATCCGCCCCTGCCCTGTTTTTGAAAACAGTATAGGGGCGGATTCGGTTTTATATCTACCAGATTTTCCTGCAAAACAGTTACAAAAAGTGACAGGCTCAGTCCGCCGTCAGCACGCCGCCCAGATCCAGCGGCGTGCCGTCGTGCCACAGCCTCTCCAGGGCGTAAAACTCCCGGGCCTCCTCGGAGAAGATGTGGACCACCACGCAGCCGTAGTCAAGCAGGACCCAAGTGCCCTCGCGGTAGCCCTCCCGGCGCAGGGGGTCCTCCCCCGCCTGCTCCTTCATGGCCTTTTCCACGGCGCCGCTCAGGGCGTTGATCTGGGTGTTGGAGGTGCCGGTGGCGATGACAAAGTAATCCGCCAGGGTGGTCTGCTCCGTCACCTGGATGGCGCTGATCTCCCTGCCCTTCTTCTCATCCAGGGCCTTGGCGGCGATGATCGCCAGTTCTTTCGGTGTCATATGGTCATTCCTTTCTATATGCATGTCGGTGTGTTCTGATTCAGGCTGCCGGAGGCGGCTCGATGATGGCGAAGCCGTCGTCTCCGTTCTCCGCCGGGGACTCCGGCACAGTGGTGGACGGCTCCTCC
>JAUNGH010000249.1 GCA_030524605.1 Oscillospiraceae bacterium
GGCCTTGATGGCGTTGGCCACGTCCTTCAGGCCGTTGCCCGTCACCACGCTGACGACAGAGTCCTCCTTCCCGATGACCCCCTGCTCGCACAGCTTCTTCACACCCGCCGCGCCGGTGACGCCTGCCGGCTCGCCGAACACGCCGCAGGTGGTGCCCAGCAGCTTCTGGGCCGCCATGATCTCCTCATCGGAGACGTTGACCACCAGGCCGCCCGACTCCCGGATGGCCATCAGGGCCTTGTCGGCGTTCCGGGGCACGCCCACGGCGATGGAGTCGGCCAGGGTGTTCTCCTCCATGGGATGCCAGGGCTTGTTCTCCGCGATGGCCCGGTTCAGCGGGCAGCAGCCCTCCGCCTGGGCGGAGATCAGCCGGGGCAGATGGTCGATGAAGCCGATGGCGTACAGGTCCTTCAGGCCCTTCCACAACCCCGCGATGGTGCAGCCGTCGCCAACGCTGATGGCGATGTAATCGGGCACTTCCCAATTCAGCTGCTCCATGATCTCCAGAGCCACGGTCTTTTTGCCCTCGGACAGATAGGGGTTGATGGCGGCGTTGCGGTTGTACCAGCCCCAGCGGTCGATGGCGGCCTTGCTCAGTTCAAAGGTGTCCTCATAGCTGCCCTGGACGGAGATGACGGTGGCGCCGAAGGTCATCAGCTGGGCCACCTTGCCCTTGGGGGCCCGGGAGGGCACAAAGATGTAGGTCTTCAGCCCCGCCGCCGCGGCGTTGCCCGCGAGAGACGAGGCGGCGTTGCCGGTGGAGGAGCAGGCGATCACCCGGGCTCCGGCCTCCCGGGCCTTGGCAACGGCCATGGCGGACGCCCGGTCCTTCAGGGACGCGGTGGGGTTCTGGCCGTCGTCCTTCACCCACAGGCGCTTCAAGCCCAGCTGCTGTGCCAGCCGGGGCTCATCGTACAGCGGGGACCAGCCCACCCGCAGGGGCGTGGGTTCGGTGGTCTCCTCAATGGGCAGCAGCTCCCGGTAGCGCCACATAGTGCGCTCCGTCCGGGCGGCCAGCTTTTCCCTGGTCAACTTACGTTTGATATAGTCGTAGTCGTAGACGATATCCAGGATACCGCCGCAGGCACAGTTGGTCAGGTCCGGCGTAGCCTCGTAGGTCCTGCCGCACTTGACACATTTGCCGTATAGCACATTTTTCATGGTGATCTCCTCCAAAGTGGGATTTGGGATGGCGGCCATCCGGGAAAAGAGGCGGGGCCGTCCGCCCCGCCTCTGAGGCGTTTCATCCCGCTGTCTTACAGCGCCTTCAGCACGCCGCTCTCCTCATTGAAAGCGTTGATCAGCTCGTCCAGGTCCCTGGCTTGGGCGTGGACCGTGTCCCAGGTGCCCTCGGTGTCGTACCACAGGGCGTTCAGCTCGTGCATGTCCTTGCCCTGCTGCTCCACCCAGGTGTAGTACTTCAGGTTGTGGACACGCTTGCGGTCGGCGTAGGTCAGCTCGATCAGGTTGTCGGTCTTCAGCCCCAGCATGTGCAGGTTGTGGTCCAGCACCGCGTCGCCCGCGCTGTACGCGCCGTGGAGCTCGTTCAGCTCGGCGATGCGGCTGCCGTACATCACGGCGGAGTCGGTGAGGACAGTGCCCACCACGTCGTGCTCGGTGAACTCGTAGTACTTGGCCATCTTGATGCAGCACAGGACGTTGGCGATGCCGCTGATGCCCAGCCAGGTCAGCTTTTCCACCAGCACGGGATCCAACTTCAGGGTGTTCAGCAGATAGTCCCGGCCTTCGGGGGTGTTGAACAGGCGCAGCAGACGCTGGCTGTCCTCGTCGTCGATGGCGATGGCCATGTCGGTGTTCTTCACGTTGTGGATCCAGGGGATGTGCTTGTCGCCGATGCCCTCGATGCGGTGGCCGCCGAAGCCGTTGTTCAGGATGGTGGGGCACTGGAGCGCCTCGCCCACCGCCAGCTTCAGCCGGGGATACAGCTCCTTCAGCCGGTCGCCGGTGGACATGGTTCCGGCGGAGCCGGAGGTGAAGCACGCGCCGGCAAAGCGGTCGCCGGGGCGCTTGACGGCCTCGAACACGTCCGCCAGGGCGTTGCCGGTGACGTTGTAGTGCCACAGGGGGTTGCCCATCTCCTCAAACTGGTTGAAGATCATGTACTGGGGATCCAGCTTCAGCTCGTTGGTCTTGTCGAAGATCTCCTTGACGTTGGACTCGCAGCCGGGGGTGGCAATGACCTCGGCGCCGATCTCATGGAGCCAGTCGAACCGCTCCTGGCTCATCTCGGCGGGCAGGATGGCCACGCCCTGGGCGCCCAGCAGCCGGGAGTTGAAGGCGCCGCCCCGGCAGTAGTTGCCGGTGGAGGGCCACACGGCCTTGTGGACGTCCACGTCGAACTGGCCCGTCACCAGCCGGGGGGCCAGGCAGCCGAAGGAGGCGCCCACCTTGTGGCAGCCGGTGGGGAACCACTTGCCCACCATGGCCACGATGCGGCAGGGCACGCCGGTCAGCTCGGGGGGCAGCTCGATATAGTTGGGAACGGCCTGGAACAGTCCGCCGGACTCCTTGGGCTCGTTCTTCCAGGTGATGCGGAACAGGTTCAGGGGATTGACGTCCCACAGGCCCACGTCCTTCAGCTTCACCTGGACCTTTTCCGGAATGGTCTCCGGGTGCTGCATCTGGGCGATGGTGGGGATGATGATCCCGTTTTCCCTGGCCTTTTTGATGTTGTGCTCCAGGCCCTGCTTGTTGATAGTGAGATCAATCATGGCGTTTATCCTCCTGTTGTTTTGTATCGATATAAGAATATAAGGTATACTTGGAGATGCCGAAATACTTGGCGATCTTGTCGCCGGACTTTGTGACCA
>JAUNGH010000012.1:0-16048 GCA_030524605.1 Oscillospiraceae bacterium
TGCTGGTGCCGGTGGGCGGCGTCTACACCGTGGACGCGGCGGGGGCCAAGGCGGTCTGTGACGCCATCGGCGCAAAGTGCATGGTGCCCATGCACTACCATCACGCGCCCTACGGCCTGCCCAACGTGGCGGGGGTGGAGGACTTCCTGGCCCTGTGGCCGCAGGATGGGGCCCCCGGGCGGGTGGGGGCCGCATTGGTGGTGGGGCCGGAGACCTCCGGCGTTCGGGTGCCAAAATGCGCATCGCATCGCAGGAGAGAAGGGCCGCCCATCCGGGCGGCCCTTCTGCGCCGTGTACGGCATGTTTTGGTTGACAGATGCCCGGCAATACTCTATAATTCCCATTTGAATACTATGAAAATGAGGGGGATACGGCCATGAGCAGCAGGGTTTTGGTGGCCATGAGCGGCGGGGTGGATTCCAGCGTGGCGGCGTGGCTGCTGCAGCGGCAGGGCTATGAATGCGTCGGCGTGACCATGAAGCTCTACCAGAATGAGACGGTGGGCCGGAAGGGCCACACCTGCTGCGCCCTGGAGGATGTGGAGGACGCCCGGAGCGTGGCCCGGCGGCTGGGCATCCCCCACTATACCTTCAACTTCTGCGAGAGCTTTGACGAACAGGTGATGCGGAAGTTCGCGGAGAGCTACCGGCGGGGGGATACGCCCAACCCCTGCATCGACTGCAACCGCTATCTGAAATTCGGGCATCTGTTCCACCGGGCGGAGGTGCTGGGCATCGACTATATCGCCACCGGGCACTACGCCCGCATCTGCCTGGAGCCCGGCGGGCGCCGGGCGCTGCGAAAGGCGGCGGACCCGGCCCGGGACCAGAGCTACGTGCTGGCGTCCATGACCCAGGAGCAGCTGTCCAAAACGCTGTTCCCCCTGGGCGGGCTCCACAAGGCGGAGGTCCGCGCCATGGCGGAGGAGCAGGGCTTTTGCAACGCCCGGAAACACGACAGCCAGGACATCTGCTTCGTGCCTGACGGGGACTACGCCGCCTTTCTGGAGCGCTATACCGGCAAGACCTGTTCGCCCGGCGACATCCTAGACCGGGAGGGCCGTGTGCTGGGGCGGCACAAGGGGGCGGTGCGCTACACCCTGGGCCAGCGGAAGGGCCTGGGCATCAGCGGCCCGGAGCCGCTGTACGTCTGCGGCAAGTCCATGGAGGACAACACCGTCACCGTGGGGCCGGAGAGCGCCCTGTACGGCAGCGCCCTGCTGGCGGAGGACTGGGTGTGGGGGGCCATCCCGGCCCTGACGGAGCCGCTGCGGGTCACCGCCAAGATCCGCTACCGCCAGGCGGAAAAGGCGGCCACGGCGGAGCCTATGGAAAACGGCGCGGTGCGGCTGACCTTCGACGAGCCCCAGCGGGCCATCACGACCGGCCAGGCGGTGGTCCTCTACCGGGGGGACACCGTTCTGGGCGGCGGCACCATCACAAGGGCTTTGTAAAGAAGAAACACGCGCCCGCCAGGGCGCGTGCTTTATTGTGTCCGATTAGCAGACAGGCGTCACGCAAACAGACGGCCGCCATGGGGAGAGAACATCTTCACTCTCCACTCTCCAATCTCCACTCTTTACCACAGGTCCGTCCACCCCACGCCGCCGCCCTGTGACTCAAAGGGCTCCGGCACGGCGTCGCTTGCCAGCATCGTCTCCCGGATGGCGGCGGACAGGTCGGGCACTGTCTCCGGGCCATAATCCGCGAAGGCGGCGCTGTCCATCAGGACCGCTCCCACCCGCTGCATGTCTGCCAGATTCACCCGCTGGATCTCCTCCGTCTGGGAGGAGCAGCAGTCTGTCAGCACCACGGCGTTGTACTCCAGGGCGATGGCGTCGTAGCAGGTGGTGCGGACGCAGTTGGGGGTGGTGGTGCCCGCCAGGATGACGGTGCGCACGTCCAGCCGCCGCAGGATCAGATCCAGCTCCGTCCGGAAAAAGGCGCTCCACCGGGGCTTGATGATGGTGTAGTCCCCCGGCTGGGGCCGCAGGCCCTCCGGCGCCTGGGCGCTGTTGTACCCGGCGGAGGCAGGGGCGCAGGCCCGTCCCCCGGCGGCCCAGCCGGCGTGGCGGGTCAGCTCCACGTCGCTGCCGTCGGCGCGGTAGATGCGCTTGACGAAGAACACGGGGATGCCCTTGCCCCGGGCCAGCTCCACCGCCCGGACGCAGGCGGGCACCGTGGAGCGGGCAAAGCGGATGCAGTGGCCGCCATTTGGGTCCACAAAGCCGTTTTCCATGTCGATGACGATCAGGGCGGAGCGGGTGGGGTTGGGTCTCATGGCGAAAACCTCCGGTCAGAGTTTTTGAAAGATATGGATGCGGAAGGCGGCGCGGGTGGTGAGGGTATCCAGCGCCGCCAGCCGCTCCGCCCCCGCTCTGGGTGTTTTCCAGTAATAGGGCGTCATCTGGAACAGGGCGTGGATGTCCGCCTGGCTTGCCAGCGTAATGGTGCTGTCCACCGGGACGATGGCCGCATAGGCGAAGCCCTCGTAGGGCGTCTCCCGCTCCTCGTTGGGATAGGGCCGGTCATAGAGCACCTGCTTCAGCTCCCACAGGTGGTCCGCCGCCGGGACCACATACAAAAACGTGCCGCCGGGGCGCAGGATGCGGCGGAACTCCTCCAGCGCCAGGGGCGAGAAGCAGTTCAGCAGGATGTCCACGCTCCCGTCCGCCAAAGGCAGGTGATAGGAGGAGGCCACGGCGAACTCCACGCCCCGCTCCCGCTTGGCGGCGGCGCGGAGGATGGCCTTGGAGATGTCGGTGCCCGCCATCCGGGGCGTTTTTCCGGCGGCACACAGGGCCTGATAGATCCCTGCGGTGTAATACCCCTCGCCGCAGCCGGCGTCCAAAATCACCGGGGAATCGCCGGAATGAGACAAAATCTGACTACAGAGCGTATTCAACAGCGACTCATAATACCCTTTGGACAGGAATTCCCGCCGGGCCTGGGCCATGCCCTTGTCGTCGCCGGGGGCGGCGGAGTGCTTCTGGTTGGGGGGCAGGAGATAGGTGTAGCCCTCCCTGGCGATGTCGTAGCTGTGGCCTGCCGGGCAGCGGCAGGCGTGTTCCCCCCGCTCCAGGGGCCCGCCGCAGACGGGGCAGCGGAACAGGCTCATGAGGCGGCCTCCCTGGTTACGTCGTTGATCCATTTGCGGCTGCGGAGCCGGTGGATGCCCCAGGGCATTTTGCAGAGGTTCTCCGCGTAGATGCCCATGCACACGAAAATCACCGGCGCATCCAGCACCAGCCCCGTCAGTGCCGTCAGGGGCACCGCCGTCAGCCACAGGGGACACAGGTCGATGATGGTGGCCATTTTCACATCGCCGCCGGCCCGGAGCACGCCGGTGATGTTGGTGATGTCAAAGGACTTCATGGGCAGGGAGACCAGATAGACCAGGCACATGGACACGGCAGCCTCCGTGGCGGCCTCCGTCAGGCTGAACAGCGGGTAGAGGTAGGGGATGAACACCGTGGGCAGCACCACCGCCATGACAACCGCCAGCACCCCGCCCAGCAGCAGCGACACCAGCAGCAGGCACCAGCTCAGGTCGTACACATCGTCTCTGGAAGCGCCCTCGCCGATGCGCTTGCCCAAAATCACGGCGGCAGCCCCCGCCAGGCCGAAGCAGGAGACGGTGGTGAACTTGTCGATATTGCCCATGATGGCATAGGCCGACAGCATGTCGGCGCTGGCGGCCATGTGGCCCAGGATGACGGTCATCATGGTGGTGCCCAGGCCCCACAGCGTCTCGTTGAGCAGGACGGGGGAGGCGTACTTGGCGAAGGTGTGGACGATGGCCCGCCCGGGCCGGAGGATCAGACCCGGCATCAGGGGCACCCGGCGGCTGCGCAGGGCGTAGACCGCCACGATGAGGAACTCCGCGACGCGGGAGGTCAGCGTGGCTGCCGCCGCGCCAGTGATGCCCAGGGCGGGAGCCCCAAATTTGCCGAAGATCAGGCAGTAGTTCAAAAAGGTGTTCAGCAGCATGGACGCGGCGAACACCAGCATGCCGAACAGGGGGTTTTCCGCGCTGCGCTGCATGCTGACGTAGACGGAGCTGACGGCGTTGAAAACATAGCTGATGCCCACGATGCGCAGATACGGCGCGCCCAGCTCGATCAAAAGCCGGTTGTCCGTCACCAGAAACAGTACCTGGCGGGGGAAGAAAAAGAGGAGCAGCGCCGCCAGCGCGGCGATGGTGACCCCGGCATAGGCGGCGATGCCCATGACGCGGTTGATGGATTGGAGGTCGCCCTTTCCCCAGAACTGACTTACCAGGATGGTGAGGCCGCTCATGAGGCCGAAGATGATGACCTGGACCAGGAAGATGGGGGAGTTTGCCGCCGTGACGGCGGAGAGCTCGTTGTTCCCCAGGAGGCCCACCATAAAGGTGTCCACAAAGCCCAGGGAGGTGGTGATGAGATTTTGCAGGACCAGAGGCAGGGCCAGCAGGAACAGACGCTTATAAAAGCCCTGTTCCCGGCGGAGATAGTGAAGCATAGAAAAACCCCTTTGGTAACTTTGGTAAGAGTGAAGAATGAAGATCAAGGTAAAGAGAGCGGACATCTCCACTCTTCACTCTTCAATTTTCACTCTTTTACAGCATCGGCATCCTGCTGTCGTGGTGTGCTTTCAGCGCGTCGGCACAGGCGTCGATATCGGCGGCGGTGGTCTCCGGGCCGAAGCTCAGGCGGATGACGCCGCCCGCCAGCCGCTTCGGCAGCTTCAGCGCCGCCACCACGTGGCTGGGTCTGCCCTGGTGGCAGGCGGAGCCGGCGGAGATGCAGATGCCCTGGGCCGACAGGTCGTTGACGATGTTCTGGCTGGGCCAGCCCGCCAGGGACACGGAGAGGATGTGAGGGGCAGTGCCGTCTCCGATGATCTGCAAATCGGGAATGGCGGAGAGCTGTTCCGCGGCATAGGCCTTGATCTCCGCCATGTGGGAGAGCTTCTCCGCCAGGTTTTCCGTCCGCAGCTCCACCGCTTTGGCGAAGCCCGCGATCTGGGCTGTGGCCTCGGTGCCGGAGCGGAGGCCGCCCTCCTGCCCGCCGCCCGCCAGCAGGGGGCGGGGATTGCGGACCCGGGGGCCGATGTACAGCGCGCCCGCGCCCTTGGGGCCGCCGATCTTGTGGGCGGAGATGGTGATGAAGTCCGCCCCCAGGGCTTTGGCGGTGAAGGGCACCTTCAAAAAGCCCTGCACCGCGTCGGTGTGCAGCAGGGTCCTGGGGTTCTTCGCCGCAAGGCCCCTGGCGATGTCCGCCACGGGATAGATGTTCCCCAGCTCGTTGTTCACCAGCATGACGGACACCAGCGCCGTGTCCGGCCGCACGGCGGCCAACACCTGCTCCGCCGTGATATCGCCGTTTCCGTCGGGCGCCACATAGGTGACCTCACAGCCTTGCTTTTCCATCCACTTGCAGGCCTCCAGCACGGCGCTGTGCTCCACCGCCGTGGTGACGATGTGGCGGCCAAGATGCCGGTTCTGCCAGCAGGCGGCTGTGATGGCCCAGTTGTCGCCCTCAGTGCCGCAGGAGGTGAAGAACAGCTGCTTCGCCTCGCAGCCAAGGGCGCCGGCCACGGTCTTCCGCCAGCCCTCCACCCGGCGCTTCATGTCCAGGCCCGGCTGGTATTGGGAACTGGGGTTGCCGAACTGCTCCGTCAGCACTTCATACATGGCGTCGGCCACCTCCCGGGGCACGGGCGTAGTGGCGGCGTGATCCAAGTAGATCATAGAGAAAATCCTCCTTTGACAGGGGCGCTGTGTCGTTTGCGCGTCCATCTATTATATAGAGGAATCACAAAAAGCGCAAGGAGAACTTGCCGCCAACCGGGCAATGTGGTAAGATGAAAAACAGACATCTCAGGCAGAGGGGAGGCGGGACCGTGGGCGTTTTCTTGCTGCTGCCCTTTTTCCTGCTCCGCTTCGGCCTGCTGGCCCGCCTGGATCGGGGGGCGGTGGGCCGCGCCGCCTACTTTGCCCCCATGCGGCGCGGGGAGCGGGCGGCCTATTGGGTCTACCAGCTCTCCAACATCGCCATCCTGGCCTGTATTCTGTTTGCCAAGGTCCGAACCGATCTGCCGCTGCTGTTTTGGGGCGGGCTGGCTCTTTACACGGCCAGCTTGGGGCTGCTGGCGCTGTCGGTGATCGCCTTCGCGGCTCCGTCGGAGGATGGCGTCAACCGGAGCGGCGTCTACCGCCTTTCCCGCAACCCCATGTACCTCGCCTATTTTCTGTACTTCCTGGGCTGCGCCCTGCTGGCCCGGTCGCCGCTGCTGGCGGTCCTGGTGCCGGTGTTTCAGATCTCGGCCCACTGGATCATTCTGGCGGAGGAGCGCTGGTGTATCCGGCGGTTTGGCGGGGCCTACATCCAATATACCCAAACCGTCCGGCGCTATCTCTGAACGGCGCCCAAAACTCCACCGGAGGAGAGACTATGAAAGTTGCCATCTACACCCTGGGGTGTAAAATGAATCAGTACGAGACCCAGGCCATGGAGCAGCTGCTGCGGGGGCGGGGACACCAGGTGGTGGACTTTTCCGCCGAAGCCGACGCCTATGTGGTGAACACCTGCTCCGTCACTGCCGTCAGCGACCAGAAGTCCCGGCAGGTGCTCCACCGGGTCCGGCGGCAGCACCCGGAGGCGGTGCTGGCGGTGTGCGGCTGCTATCCCCAGACCCACGCCGACGACGTGCGCAAGCTGGACGTGGACCTGATCGCCGGCACCGGAGACCGGGCGGGCTTCCTGGATCTGCTGGAGCAGGCGGCTGAGGAGAAGCGCCGCATTGAGGTCATGGATCAGTCCTTTGAGCGCCGGACGTTCGAGGTACTTCCCGCCGGAGGGCTGGAAACCCGCACCCGGGCCATGCTGAAGGTGGAGGACGGCTGCGTCAATTTCTGCGCCTACTGCATCATCCCCTACGCCCGGGGCCCGGTGCGCTCCGCCCCGCTGGAGACCGCCGCCGCCCAGGCCGCCCAGCTGAAGGCCGACGGCTATCGGGAGATCGTTCTGACGGGCATCGAGATCTCCTCCTGGGGCCGGGACCTGAAGACCGGACAGACTCTCATCGACCTGATGGAAGCCGTCTGCGCCGCCGCCCCCGGCGTCCGGGTCCGGCTGGGGAGCCTGGAGCCCCGGACCATCACGGAGGACTTCTGCCGCCGGGCCGCCGCCCTGCCGGGGCTGTGCCCCCAGTTCCACCTGTCCCTGCAAAGCGGGTGCGACGCCACGTTGAAGCGCATGAACCGAAAGTATGATACTGCCAGATTTGCACAGTCTGTTGTACTTTTAAATCAATATTTTGTACATCCGGCCGTTACCACCGACCTCATCACCGGTTTCCCGGAGGAGACGGAGGAGGAGTTCGGCCAGACGCTGGATTTCATCCAAAGCTGCCGCTTCGCCCAGATGCACATCTTCCCCTACTCCATCCGCCCCGGCACCCCGGCGGCGAAGATGGCCCAGGTCCCCAAGGCAATCAAGGAGGAGCGGGCCCGCCGGGCCGCCGCCGCTGCCGGGGACATGCACCGGGCCTATCTGAAGGAGTGCGTGGGGCAGATCTATCCCGTCCTGTTTGAACAGCCCAAGGGCGGCATCTTCTCCGGTCACGCCCCCAACTATATGGAGGTGCTGGCGGAGGGCGAGGGTCTGCACAACGTGGTGAAAAACGTCCGGATCACCGGCACGGACGGTGAAAAACTGTTGGGAGAAATCATGGAGGACAATATATTGACATGAAAAGCCATTTTTTTGCCTATATTTCCCGGATGCGCTTCATCCAGCGTTGGGCGCTGATGCGGAACACCGCCCCGGAAAACGTCCAGGAGCACAGCCACCAGGTGGCGGTGCTGGCCCACGCCCTGGCAGTGATCCGCAATGAAAAGTTCGGCGGCAGGGTGGACCCCGGGGCCGTGGCGGTGGCGGCGCTGTACCACGACGCCAGCGAGATTCTGACCGGCGACATGCCCACCCCCATCAAATACGACAACCCCGCCATCCGCACCGCTTACAAGGATGTGGAGGCGGTGGCGGAGCGGAAGCTGCTGAACATGCTGCCGGAGGAGCTGCAAAGCGCCTACGTCCCCGTCCTGACGGAAGTGGCCCCGGAGACGGAGCGGCTGGTGAAGGCGGCGGACAAGCTGTCCGCCTACATCAAGTGTGTGGAGGAGTTGAAGGCCGGGAACCTGGAGTTCCGGGAGGCCGCCGCCCAGACCCGCAGGGCCCTGGAGGGCTACGGCCTGCCGGAGGTGGCCTATTTTTTGGAGACCTTTATGGACAGCTTTTCCCTGACGCTGGACGAGCTGAAATAAAAGCGCCGCCCCTGACAAAAGTCAGGGGCGGCTTTTCATTTGCGGGGATCAGGCCAGGGCGCCGGGGAAGGCGGAATGTTACAGGAAATTGAAAAAAATCCCGGCTGTCTGACAGCCGGGATCTCAGTTCAGCGCGTCCGCGTTCTGGGTGAACAGCTCCGCCACCCGCTCCGCCGCGGCGGGGCAGGCCGCCAGCTCCGGGTCCCGCGCCAGCAGGGCCTCCGCTGCGGCCTGGGCCTCCTTCAAAAGCTGGGTGTCGCAGCCGATATCCGCCACCCGCAGGCCCGGCAGGCCGTGCTGCCGCTGGCCGAAGAAGTCCCCGGGACCCCGGAGCCGCAGGTCCTCCTCCGCGATTTTGAAGCCGTCGGCGGTCTTTGTCATGACCTTCAGCCGCTGCCGCGTCTCCTCATTCTGATTGTCGGAGATCAGAATGCAATAGGACTGGTGCTTTCCACGGCCCACCCGGCCCCGCAGCTGATGGAGCTGGCTCAGGCCGAAGCGCTCCGCGTTCTCGATGACCATGACGGCGGCGTTGGGCACGTCCACGCCCACCTCAATGACGGTGGTGGACACCAGGATGTCCGTCTCGTGGGCGGCGAAGGCGGTCATCACCGCGTCCTTCTCCCTGGGTTTCATCTTGCCGTGGACGAAGGCCACCTTCAAATCCGGAAAGACCTCCCTTTGGAGCTTTCCGGCGTACTCCGTGACGGCCTTCCGCTCGTCGGGCAGCTCGTCGTTCACCTCCACCATGGGGCAGACGATGTAGGCCTGCCGTCCCTCCGCCACCAGTTTGCGGATGAAGCCGTACACCCGTGGATGGTAGCTGCCGGGGACGGCGTAGGTTTCGACGGGCTGCCGCCCGGGGGGCAGCTGGTCGATGACGGACACGTCCAGATCGCCGTACAGGATCAGCGCCAGCGTCCGGGGGATGGGGGTGGCGGACATGACCAGGGTGTGGGGGTGCTCGCCCTTGCCCGCCAGCGCCGCCCGCTGGGCTACGCCGAAGCGGTGCTGCTCGTCCGTCACCACCAGGCCGAGATCGGCGTACTCCACGCCGCCGGTGATGAGGGCGTGGGTGCCGATGGCGAAGTCGAGATCCCCCGCCGCCAGCTGGGCGGCGATGGACTTCTTCGTCTTTGCCGGGGTGGAGCCGGTCAGCAGGGCGCAGCGGATGCCCAGGCGCTCCATCAGCGGGGCAAGGCCCTGGTAGTGCTGCCGGGCCAGGATCTCCGTGGGGGCCATCAGGGCCGCCTGACGGCCGTTTTTCACCGCGAAATACACGCAGGCTGCGGCCACCATGGTCTTGCCGGAGCCCACGTCGCCCTGGCACAGGCGGTTCATGGGCGTGCCGGAGCGCATGTCCGCCAGGGCCTCGTCCACGCAGCGCCGCTGGGCGCCGGTCAAGGTGAAGGGCAGGGCGGCGCAGAACGCGTCCATGTCCACCGCCGCGCAGGGCGGGACATGGACCACCTCCCGCCGCCTTCTCAGCCGCTTCAGGCCGATGGTGAAGAGGAACAGCTCCTCAAAGGCCAGCCGCCGCCGGGCGATGTCCAGGGCCTCGGGGCTCTCCGGGAAGTGGATGTTCTCATAGGCGTAGTTGATGCGGCACAGGTGGTGCTCCTGCCGCACATCGTCCGGCAGCACGTCCGGCAGGATGTCCGCACAGGCGTCCAGCCCCTGGCGGATGGACCGGGACAGGATCAGCTGGCTGACCCCGGCGGTCAGGGGATAGATGGGCACGATGCGCCCGGTGAACTCTCTCCGGCCCTCCGGCTCCACGATGGGGGCAGCCATGGTTTTGCGGAGGAGGTTCCCCTCGGCCCTGCCGTAAAAAATGTAGGTCTCGCCCTGCCGGAGCTGGTTTTTCAGCCAGGTCTGGTTGAAGAAGGTGATGTCCAGCACACCGCTCTCGTCCACCGCCCGGACCTTCACCAGGTCCATGCCCTTCCGGATGTGGGACACGGTGGGGGGCGACGCGATCATGGCGGCCACGCAGGCGCTCTCGCCGGGCGCCAGGTCCGCGATGCGCCTGGCCTGAGTGCGGTCGTCGTACTTCCGGGGGAACCAGGAGATCAGGTCCTGCAATGTGGCGATGCCCAGTTTGTTCAGGGCCTTGGCCCGCTGCTCGCCGATGCCGCGGATCATCCGCACGTCTGTGGTCAGGTCCGCCATGGTGGTTCCCTCCTTTTTGGAAACAGGATGTATCCATGATACCATGCTTTTGACGGAAAGACAAGAAAGGGGCAGGGGCCAATGCGTACATCAGTCCCTGCGGTCCAAAAAAACAGCCCGCCGGGGATAGCCCCGGCGGGCTGTTTTGTACATCATATTAAATCTTTGTGTTGATATAATCCACAAAACGGTACGTAAACCCGTTCTCCGTCACCGGCTCACCGGTGGACTCGATCTCCCACCCCGGCAGCTTGTCCAGATTGGGGAAGAAGGTGTCGGACTCGTCCACCTGGGTCTCCACCCGGGTGAGGTAGACCCGCTTGCACCGGCTCAGAAGCGCGGCGTAGATGCTGCCGCCGCCAATGACCCACAGCTTGTCCGGGTCCTCGTCCGCCGCCAGCTTCAAAGCCTCCTCCGCGCTGGAGGCGATCTCCGCGCCCTCCCGCTGGAAGTTCGCGTTCCGGGTGACGACGATGTTCCGCCGCTTCGGCAGGGGCTTTCCACCGGGGAAGGAGTCCAGGGTCTTGCGGCCCGTGATGACGGTTCCGCCGGTGGTCAGGGTGCGGAAGCGCTTCATGTCCGTGGGAAGGGAGAACAGCAGGCCGCCCTCCCGGCCAATGGCCCAATTCTGATCGATCACAACGATAGCGTTCATAGTTCTTTCACCTCATACCGCAACGGGAATTTTATGGTCAAAGGGCGCCGGGTCGTAGCCCTCCAGCCGGAAGCTGTCCTTGGAGAATTGGTAGAAATCGGTGACGGAGGGGTCCATCCACAGTGCCGGCACCTGCCGGGGCTGCTGCCGGATCAGCTCCTCCACAATGGGGACGTGCCGGTCATAGATATGGCAGTCGGCAATGACGTGGACCAGCTCGCCGGGGACCAGGCCGGACACCTGGGCGAACATGTGGACCAGCAGCGCGTACTGCACCACGTTCCAGTTGCCCGCCGCCAGCATGTCCTGACTGCGCTGGTTCAAAATGGCGTTCAGCACATTGCCGGAGACGTTGAAGGTCATGGAGTAGGCGCAGGGGGCCAGGTGCATCTCACTCAAATCGTGGTGGTTGAACAGATTGGTCAGGATACGCCGGCTGGCGGGGTTTTCCTTCAAATCCTTCAGCACCCGGTCCACCTGGTCCATGTCGCCGTCGGGATAGTGGTGCTTCACGCCCATCTGATAACCGTAGGCCTTGCCGATGGAGCCGCTCTCATCGGCCCACTGGTCCCAGACATGGGAGCTGAGGTCGCGGATGTTGTTGGACTTTTTCTGCCAGATCCACAGCAGCTCGTCCAGGGCGGACTTCCAGTAGGTGCGCCGGATGGTGAGGATGGGGAACTCCTCCCGCAGATCGTAGCGGTTCACCACGCCGAATTTTTTGATGGTGTGGGCGGGGCTGCCGTCCTCCCAACGGGGGCGGACCTCCCGGTCGGTGTCCCAGACGCCGTTTTCCAGGATGTCCCGGCAGGTTTGGATAAAGACTTCGTCGGCACGGCTCATGCGCGGTCCTCCTTCTGCTCCATTTTACATAGCTGTTCTATTATACCAAATCCCGGCAAGAATGTGTAGAGGAAATTTCACAGCCTTTTGCCCAAAGTACAACAAAATAAATTCAGGGTTTTGTGTTAAATTCAGGTTGTGAATTTGTAAAATGTGCGGTAAGATAGGGCCGCTGAGAAACTGCCGGAGGGAGGGGACGGACATGCTGGACCGCAGCGAGGTGGGCAAGCGGGGCTATCTGAACGAGGATTTCCGCCTGTTCCACCTGAAGGACAGCCGCGCCCAGAAGCTGGATTACCACTACCATGAGTTCGACAAGCTGATCCTGCTGCTGAACGGCAGAGTCACCTATGTGGTGGAGGGCGTCACCTATTTCCTGCGGCCCTGGGACATCCTGCTGGTGCAGCACAACATGATTCACAAGCCTACCATCGACCCCTCCGCCCCCTATGAGCGGGTGGTCATCTGGCTGGGCCGGCAGTGGCTGGAGGAACGGAGCGACCCTGGCGAGGCCCTGGACGCCTGTTTTGACACCGCCCGGGAGCGGGGTTTCCACCTGCTGCGGACGGACGCCGAGCGGCGGCTGGAGTATATGCAGGCCATCCAGCGTTTGGAGGAGGCCCTCCGCTCCGCGGAGTTCGGCGCCGCCCGCATGGCGGACACCCTGTGCCAGCAGCTTTTGATCGGCGTGAACCGGGACATCCTGCGTTCCCGCACCGCCGCAGAGGCCCGGGACAGCTACCGGGTGGATCCGAAGATCGAAGAAATTCTCCGGTACATCACGGCGCACCTGGAGGAGGAGCTGCCGGTGGACGCTCTGGCGAAGCGGTTTTATCTCAGCCGCTACTACCTGATGCACCGCTTCAAGGCCGTCACCGGCTATACCGTCCACCAGTACATCAGCCAGAAGCGGCTGCTGCGGGCGGGGGAGCTGATCCGCGCCGGCGTGCCGGTGATGAAGGCGGCGGAGCAGGCGGGCTTTTCCGAGTATTCCACCTTCCTGCGGGCCTTCCAGAACACCTTCCACATGAGCCCGCGGGAGTTCCGCTGAAATCACGCAAAACGCAAAAAGAGGGAAGCAAGAGAGACATGGAAACCAAGCAAATCAACGTGGAATTTACCAAAGAGGACCTGCGGCGGCTGGCCGTCCCGCTGGTCATTGAGCAGCTGCTGGCCATCACGGTGGGCCTGTGCGACTCCGTCATGGTGTCCCAGGTGGGGGAGGCGGCCATCTCCGCCGTCTCCCTGGTGGACACGGTCAACGTGCTGCTGGTCAACGCCTTTTCGTCGCTGGCCACCGGCGGCGCGGTCATCGCGGGGCAGTATCTTGGGCGGCGGGAGCCGGCCAAGGCCGGACACTCCGGCGCCCAGCTCCTGCTGTTCATGGGGGAGGTCTCCCTCCTGGTCATGGCCCTGTTCTATCTGGGCAAGGGCTTTGTGCTGAACGTGGTGTTCGGCCAGGTGGAGCCGGACGTGGCGGCCTACGCCAACACCTATTACCTGATCGTGGAGGCGTCCACGCCCTTCCTGGCGGTCTACAGCGCCGGGGCGGCCCTGTTCCGGGTGATGGGCAACTCCAGGATCTCCATGTGGGTGTCCCTGGGGATGAACGTCGTCAACGTGGTGGGCAACGCTGTTTTGATCTTTATTTTCCACATGGGTGTGGAGGGCGTGGCCATCCCCACCCTGGTGTCCCGGGCGGTGGCGGCGGTTGCCATGGTGGCGCTGCTGCGGCGGCCTGGGCTGCCCTTGCAGGTGGACCGCTTCACCCTCCGCCACGATAAGTATGTGGTGAAGAACATCCTGCGCTTCGGCGTGCCCAACGGGCTGGAGGGCAGCATGTTCCAGCTGGGCAAGATCCTGCTCCTCTCCACAGTGTCCGTGCTGGGCACCGCGTCGGTGGCGGCCAACGCCATCGGAAACACCATCTGCTCTTTCCAGTGCGTGGCGGGCAACGCCCTGGGCCTTGCCATGGTGACGGTGGTCTCCCGCTGCGTGGGGGCGGGCAGCTATGAAAAGGCCCGGTACTACACCAAGAAGCTCTTAAAATCCACCTATCTCTACATGGGGGCCACCATCATTGCCATCGGGCTGGCCCTGCCCCTGATCATGCGGCTGTACAACGTCTCCGACCAGGCGGCGGAATACGCCCGGCAGATCATCCTGATGCACGGCGGGGTGGCGCTGGTCCTCTGGCCCGCGTCCTTCACGCTGCCCCAGGCCCTCCGGGCCGCCGGGGACACCCGGTTCACCATGGCGGTCTCCACGGTGTCCATGTGGACGCTGCGGGTGGGCCTGGGTATACTGCTGGGCCGCTTCTGGGGCTTCGGCGTGCTGGGCATCTGGATGGCCATGTTCGCAGACTGGGCGCTGCGGATCGCCTTCTTCCTGCCCCGCTTCCGGGGACACAGATGGGAGACCATGGGCATCCGGGAGTGACAGTGGAAAAAGCCTTTCGCCGGGACGGCGAAAGGCTTTTTTTATTCCGCGTCCGGCGGGTCCTCCGGGCTGTTCTTCGCCTGGAAGGACTGGCGGAACTTCCGGGGCGGCATGCCGGTGTGCTTGGAGAACTGCTGGTCAAAGTAATTCTGGGTGTCATAGCCCACCATCCCGGCGATGCGGGAGATGGGCAGGTCCGTGGAGATCAGCAGGTTCTGGGCCTCCCCAATGCGGCGGCGCAGCAGGTACTGCCGGGGGGAGTAGCCGCTGGACTCCTTGAACACATGAGCCAGATAGTAGGGGCTGACGTGGAGCGCCTGCCCGATCTGCTGCAGCGTTAGGGGTTCGCTGTAGTGCCGGTCGATGTAGTCCTGCACCTGCTTTCCCAGAGACGCAGGCTCCGGATTGACGGGGGCCCGCAGGGAGACGGAGCCGGAGATCGTCAGGGCACGGTCCAGCAGCGCCAGCATCAGGCGGTGGCAGAAGACCTCGCAGTCGGGGCGGTCCTCGGAGAGATAGCGGTAGATCAGCTGGTACAGGGCCCGCAGGTCGGGCAGCTCTCCGCCCACCGGATAGACCGGGGACGCGTCCTCCGGCACCAGGGCGTTTTCCCGCAGCCCCGGCAGGCGCAGCCCGCCCACGGCAATGCAGCTGCTGGCAAAGTTGGTGTCGGACAGCTCGTCGTGGACCACGCCGCTGTTGAACACCAGCAGGTCCCCCGCCTGCACGTCGTAGGCCGTCTCGCCGATCAGAAAGCGGGCGCTGCCCTCCTCGATCAGCAGAACCTCCACAAAATCGGGGTGGGCGTGGAGCAGCCGGGGATGGGCCTGGTCGGAAAAGCGGCGGCTGACGTAGAGCAGCCGGGGCATGGCGTCGGAGGTGAAGGCGGGCTGGTAATTCCGCTTGACAAAGCACTGTACTTGTAGGTCCTGCATGGGTCAGGTCCTCCTTCTGGGGGCCGCCCCGGGGACAGGGACAGCAAGATTTTATAAAAACGGCGGGACGCCGGCCCCCCTCCGCAGGGAGGGCGGGCGGCAGAACAGGGGCAAAATGTCCCGGAAAACGGCGCGATGCCCGCAATTGCGGCGCGATTTGGAAGAAAACACGCACGGCGGCAAAATGCATAAAACAAAGCAAGAAATTTAATGCAAAACGCCAAAGAGCGTGGTATCATAAGGCCAACATCAAGAAAGAAGGAGGTGCCCCGACATGCTGTATACCGTTTTCTCCCTCGTCGTGCTGGGCGGTGCCATGTACCTGAATCGCTGATCTGCGGCACATGATATTCCAAGCGGCTTCCGGCAGGGAGCCGCTTTTTTGCGCCTATTGCGCCGCGGCCAGGCGGAGAATGGCCTGCATCTCCTCCGGGCCGATCTTCACGAAGCCGCCGAAGGGGAAGCCGCCCGGCTTCTCCGCCCGGTGGGCGGCCATGGCGGGGATATCCTCCGTCTTTGCGCCGATCTCGGCCAGAGTGGTGGGCATCCCCAGGGAGCGGAAGAAGGCCCGCAGGCGGGCGATGCCCTCTCGGGCGGTGCGCTCCGGGCAGGCAAAGTCCATCTCGCAGCCCAGCACGTTGACGGCGAACCGGGCAAAGCGCATGGGATCGTGGGGCAGCACGTACTCCATCCA
>JAUNGH010000012.1:16148-21355 GCA_030524605.1 Oscillospiraceae bacterium
TAGGCGGGCAGGGAGCAGGTGAGCCGGGGGTCCAGCACGGCGAATTTGGGCCGGATGACGTCCGTCTTGGGGCAGCCCCATTTCAGGTTGCCCTCCTCCCGGGTGATGACGGCGCTGGCGCTGCCCTCGCTGCCCGCGGCGGCGATAGTCAGCACCACGCCCACCGGCAGGGTGGATTCGATCTTCGCTTTTCCGGTGAAGAAGTCCCAGAAGTCGCCGTCGTAGCCCGCGCCGAAGCCAATGGTCTTGGCGGTGTCGATGACGCTGCCGCCGCCCAGGGCCAGCAGGAAGTCGCAGCCTTCGCGGCGGACGGTCTCGATGCCCTCATAGACCTTGCCGCTGCGGGGGTTGGCCTGGATGCCGCTGAGTTCCGCGTAAGGGATGCCCGCACCGGCCAGGGAGGCGGTGACGGCGTCATAGGCGCCGTTGCGCCTGACGGAGCCGCCGCCGCAGACCAGCAGCGCATTGGTGCCGCCGAAGCGGCGCACCAGCGCGCCGGTGTTTTTTTCCTCTCCGTCGCCGAAGGCGAACAGGGTGGGGGAATAAAATGTAAAGTTGTCCATGGAAAGACCTCCGTTTCAGAGATTGGGAATGGATGGCCGTCCCTGCGGACGGGGCGGGTTCCCCCCTTCCCAGGCAGGGGAAACCATCCTCAATACCCCACTTTCCGGTCCACGAACCCATTCAAGGGCCGTCCGGCGGCATAGTTCGCCAGATCGGCGCAGAACATCTCCACATTGGTGTCGCAGGTATACCCCAGCGTCATATTCCCGGAGACATGGGGCGTCAGGATGAGGTTTTTTGTCTCCCACAGGGGGTGGTCCTTCGGCAGCGGCTCCGGGTCCATCACGTCCAGCGCGGCGCCCGCCAGCATTCCGCTGTTCAGAGCCTCCATCAGCGGCTCCTGCTCAATGGCGGTGCCCCGGCCCACATTGACGACATAGGCGTCCCTGGGCAGCAGGGCGATGCGCGCCCGGTTCAAAATGTGGATGGTCTCCGCCGTGCTGGGCAGGGCCATGACCAGGATTTTGGTCTTCGGCAGCACCTCGTCCAGCCGGGAGATGGGGAACACCTCGTCAAAGGCGGGATGGGGCTTTCCGCTGCGGCTGAGGCCGGTGATCCGGGCGGCGCCCATGCCCCGCAGCCGCTCCGCCACGTTGACGCCGATGTTGCCGGTGCCCAGGATGGTGAACTCGTTATCCCGGATGGAGCGGATGGGCAGTTGGTTGGACCAGCTGTGGTTCCGGACCACCGCCTCATACTCCGGCATCCGCCGCAGCAGCATCAGCGTGACCATGACCACATGCTCGGCGATGGTGACGCCATAGCTGTTGGAGTTGGTCAGCAAACAGTCCGGATTGGCGAAGATCGCCGGATCCCTGCAGTAGATGTCCACCCCGGCGAAGGAACAGCAGTACCACTTCAGCGTGGCGGGCGCCGCCCGCAGCAGGTCCGGGGAGTGGGCGTACAGCACCTCGCAGTGCTGGACGCATTCCTTTGCTTCCTCAAACTGCTCCAGAGTGAAGAAGTAGGGGACAAAGCCTGCCGCGCCGGCGGCCTTTTGGATCTGCGCCCTGTGGGCGTCGGTCAGAAATTCCTGGTAAATACAGATGTCGCGGCTCATATGATAGACCTCCTGATGAAATTGACAATTGATAACTGACAATTGACAATTGCGGGAGAACAGAGAGGC
Source organism: Oscillospiraceae bacterium (assembly GCA_030524605.1). Taxonomy (GTDB): domain Bacteria; phylum Bacillota; class Clostridia; order Oscillospirales; family Oscillospiraceae; genus Oscillibacter. Next base: position 17,842 of record JAUNGH010000012.1, read on the forward strand.
CGCCTGCGGTGATTTAAAATGATCCGCCGCAGGCGAATACCTTCATTGTCCATTGTCAACTGTTTTACGATTTCCTCCGCGCACCGCATCCCGTCCGCGGCGGCGGAGAGGATGCCCCCGGCGTACCCCGCCCCCTCGCCGCAGGGGTACAGGCCCCGGACAGAGGACTGGCACGTTTCGTCCCGGGGGATGCGCACCGGGGAGGAGCTGCGGCTCTCCACGGCAGTCAGCACCGCGTCGGGACCGTCGTAGCCCCGGAGCTTCCGGCCCAGGATGGGCAGGGCCTCCGCCAGGGCGTCCGCTATAAAGGCGGGCAGGCACCGGCGCAGGTCCGTCCAGACCACGCCGGGGCGGTAGCTGGGAGCCACCCGGCCCGGCCCCGTGGAGGGACGGCGGGCCAGAAAATCCTCCACCCGCTGGGCGGGGGCCCTGTAACCGCCGCCCCCCAGGGCATAGGCCGCCTCCTCCAGACGCCGCTGGAAGGCCACGCCCGCCAGGGGCCCCGCGCCGCCGAAGTCCTCCGGGGTCACGTTCACCAGCAGCGCGCCGTTGATGTTCTCCTTATCCCGTGCAAACTCGCTCATGCCGTTGGTGACCACCCGCTCCGTCTCCGACGCGGCGGCCACCACCTCGCCGCCGGGGCAGACGCAGAAGGAGAAGACCCCCCGGCCGCTGGGCAGGTGGCAGGACAGCTTATAAGTGGACGCGGGCAGGCCGGGGTGTCCGGCGTACTGCTTATACTGCGCTGCGTCGCAGTCCGCCTGTCGGTGCTCGATGCGGACGCCCACGGCAAAGGGCTTGGCCTCCATGGGCACGCCCCGGGCGTGCAGCATCTCAAAGGTGTCCCGGGCGGAGTGGCCGGGGCACAGCACCAGGCGGCGGCAGGGGAGGGTGTACGGCCCTCCCGGCCCCGTGACGGTGATGTTCGCCAGCCGCCCGTCCCGGAGACCCAGGTCCGTCAGCCGGCTCTCAAAGCGGATGTCCGCTCCCAGATCCAGCAGCTCCTGGCGGAGATTTTTCAGGGCAATGTGGAGATAGTCCGTCCCCACGTGGGGCTTGGCGTCGATCAGGATGTCCTCCGGCGCGCCGCAGGAGACCAGCTGCTCCAGGATGAAGCGGTGGCGGATGTCCTTCGTGCCGGTGTTCAGCTTGCCGTCGGAAAAGGCCCCGGCGCCGCCCTCACCGAACTGGACGTTGCTGGCGGGGTCCAGCTCTCCGGTGGACCAGAACCGCTCCACGTCGGCCTTCCGCCGCTCCACCGGGCGGCCCCGCTCCAGCAGGATGGGCCGCAGGCCCGCCTTCGCCAGCACCAGGGCAGCGAACAGCCCCGCGGGTCCTGCCCCCGCCACCACGGGCGGGATGTCCGGCGCGGGCATGGGCGCTGGCGGCAGATAGCCGGACTTCGGTTCCGCGCGGCTGACCTTTTTGCTGCGGCAGCGCTTCAGCGCGGCGTTCTCGTCCTTCAAAGCCGCCTCCACGGTGTAGACCAGGGCCGCGTCCTCCCGGGCGTCCACGCTGCGGCGCAGGACGCGCAGGGACAGCAGATCCTTCTCCCGGACCTTCAGGATGCGGGCGGTCTCTGCCGCCAGCGCCGCCGGGCCGGCGCCGGGGGCCAGCTTGATGTTTTCGATCTTCAGCAAGGCGTTTGGTTCCTTTCTGTGGTTTCCACCTTATTTTAACACAGCTTTCGCCGGGGGAAAAGACCTTTGGAATTTTTCTCCGCAGGGGAAAAACGGGGCGCTGTTCAAAAATTCTTTAAAACCCTTTCAGGCATTTTTAAGCTTGCCGCCCTATACTGCAGTCAAAGCTCAGGGAGCGGCGGAGAAATTCAAAAAAACTGCGGAATTTCTTCACACTTTTGACACAATACCCCGCTATCATAAGTTCTAACAAAAGAGACTGCGGGATACATAATAGGAGGTAACGATTATGTATAACGACGAACAGAACCTGTACCATTACACCTACCGCAGGGACGGCAGCGAGACCGGGGAGCAGAGCGCCGGCGCCCGCCCCACCGTGGACGAACAGCTCCACGCATATCAGACCGGGCCCCAGCGGCCCGTGCAGGAGATGAAGCCTGTGAAAAAGAACCATCTGGGTTTGAAGATCACCGCCCTGGCCCTGTGCTGCGCATTGATCGGCGGCGCCGTGGGCGGCGGCACCGTCTGGGCCGTCAGCCGCGGCGGCGGAGAGAAGACCAGCGTCAACGTCTCCAGCCGCCCCGCCACCCAGGTATCCATCAACACCGTGGACGGCAAGACGGAGATGACCGACGCGGAGGTCTACGCCGCCAACGTCAACAGCGTGGTGTCCATCAACGTCACCGGCACCAGCGGCACCAACTTCTTCGGCCAGCCGGTGCAGACGGCCTCCGCCGGCAGCGGATTTGTCCTGACGGAGGACGGCTATATCGTCACCAACTACCATGTGGTGGAGAACGCCGACACCGTGAAGGTCACCATGTACAACGGCGACGAGTATGAGGCCAAGTACATTGGCGGCGACGAGGATTACGACATCGCCGTCATCAAGGTGGAGGCCACGGGACTCCAGGCCGTCACGCTGGGCAACAGCACGGCGCTGAATGTGGGCGACCATGTGCTGGCCATCGGCAACCCCCTGGGCGAGCTGACCTTCTCCATGAGCGGCGGCATGGTCTCCAGCGTGAACCGGGCCATCAACGTGGACGGCACCCCCTTCAACATGATCCAGACCGATACCTCCATCAATCCCGGCAACTCCGGCGGCCCTCTGCTGAACAGCTGCGGCGAGGTGGTGGGCATCGTCTCCGCCAAGTATTCCAGCTACGCCTCCGAGACCGTGGAGGGCCTGGGCTTCGCCATCCCCATCAACGATGTGCGCTCCATGATTGAGGACATCATCACCAACGGCTATGTGAGCAATAAGCCCTATCTGGGCATCACCCCCATGTCCATGACGGCGCAGATGGCGGCCCAGTACCGATATGATGTGGACTCCGGCGTGTTCGTCTGCTCCACCGAAGAGGGCAGCGCCGCTGAGAAGGCCGGTTTGAAGCTGGGCGACGTCATTTTGAAGGTGGACGACACGGAGATTGCCACCTATGAGGATCTGGTGGCGGCGAAGAAGCAGTATTCCGCCGGGGATTCCGCCACCCTGACCATCTACCGGGCCGGAGAGACCATCGAGGTGGACATTGTCTGGGGAGCTGCGCCTGCGGATCAGACGGCCTCCGGCGGCAGCCAGGAGCAGACCCAGGACAACAGCCAGTCCGGCGGCAACTATTATACGGATCCCTATGACCTGTTCGATTACTTCTTCGGCAACCAGTACCGGTAATTCCCGGCGTCTCCTCACTGTGCCTGACGGCGGCTTCGCGGCAGCAGCCGCGGCAAGGCAAAAAGCCGCCGATGCGGCAGGCGCGGGGAGGTACATATAGATCAAAAGCGCACCGTGCGGAAGCACGGTGCGCTTGCTTGAGAATTGTCAAGAGTAAACGAACACTTTTTAAAAAATTTTTTTGGGGGGACAG
>JAUNGH010000250.1 GCA_030524605.1 Oscillospiraceae bacterium
CGGACTGGACAAATACACCGCCTGCTTTGGGCAGATGGGCGGACATATACTCAGGGACTTCGCTCTGGGGTGTGATAGGGTAACCGAAGAAGCAGTCGCAGCCGGCACGGATGGCAGCCTCGGCGATGGCTTCATTGCCTTTCCAAAGTTCCTTTTCCACGAATGATGACCTCCTTTTTCAGAATTTCTCCACAGTAATGATGGAGTCGGGGCAGATTTTTGCGCAGCTGGCACAGGCGATGCACTGGGAGATGTCCGTCACGGTGGCGGGATGATAGCCCTTGCGGTTGATGACGGTCATATCGATGGCGACGATGTGCTTGGGACACACGGTGGTGCACAGCTCGCACCCCTTGCAGCGGTCGGAATTGAATGTAACCTTCGCAGACATGATGATGTGGTCCTCCTTCCCCTGATGCCGCGGTCACTCCCACGGCTTTTTCATTTTAATGGTGATCGGAAACACCGTTTCCGGCAGGTCTGACAGGCTTGCGGCAAAACGCTCCTCCGCCACATGGCAGAGGACCGGGATACCCGTCTCCCTGGAGACGGCGGCGGCCAGGGCCGCGCCCTTGCGGATCTCGGCTTCCGTCGTCTCTCCGCACAGGTGGGTGTTGTTGACGATGCCGGTGCAGGTGAGCCCGGTGGTGGCCTCGATGCCCCGGAGATAGGCGGCGGCGCTGCCGGTGTTCCGAACCTCCGGCCGGTTGGCGTTCAGCACATAGATCAACTGGTAGTCCTCCTGGATGATCTTTGGCCGGAACCGGGCCAGGACCCGGGCACCCACCGGATCGCCGCCGATATCCAGAACGCCCCGGACGCCGCGGTTTTCCAGAATGGTCAGCAGCTCCGCCGGCAGGGCGGGAACGTCCGCGTCGGAGCAGGCCTGGGAGGAGGAGATCAGCCGGATGCCGGCTTCCTCCAAAAGCGGCCTGCGCTCTCTGGAGCGGAAATAGGGGTTTACAATGTCCAGATCCGCCAGGATCACCTCCTCACCCGCTCCGGCCATTGCCAGGGCCAGGTTGACGGCGAATTCCGTTTTTCCGGTGCCGTAATGTCCGGTGATGATGGAGAGGCGGTGGGAACAATTTGCGATGGCGGTCAAAGGCGGCTCCCTCCTCCAATAAATAGTTGTATTATTTCTCTATTTGTTGTATGATGTCATTGTACACCGATGAAAGTATGATGTCAAGAGCAAACCGCACTTGTTTTTTTCCCGAAAACCGATTATATTATGATGTATACGTGAGCTTATGCCGGGGAGGAATGGAAATGGCGGAAGCAAAGAAAGCGAAGCTGTCGGAGCAGACCTCCGACCGACTGTATGAAATGATCGTTGACGAGCACCGCTACGAGCCGGGCAGCAAGCTGCCCAACGAGAATGAGCTCAGCGAGGCGCTGCGGGTCAGCCGCACGACCCTGCGGGAGGCCATCTCCTTTCTGGTGGCCCAGGGGGTGCTGGAGATCCGCCGGGGAAAGGGCACCTTCGTGGTGGAAGAGCTGCCTGCCGCCGGACTGGATCTGACCGGGCTGGCGGGGCTGCGGTCCCGGGTCCGGGCCAAGGACCTGTTTGAGATGCGGCTGATCTTCGAGCCGGCCACCGTGGCACTGGCCTGCCAGCGCGCCAGCGACGAGGAGCTGCGCCAGATCTTAAAGAAGGCCCAGCGGGTGGAGCGCATGGCCGCCGAGGGCGGCGACTGGCCCCTGGCGGATCAGGAGTTCCACTGGGCCATCATCAAGGCGTCCCACAATGAGTATATGCGCCGCCTGTATCCCATCATCAACAGCGCCGTCAACGAGATCATGCAGATCTCCCAGAACCGCCAGCATATGCAGGACACCGCCCTGGCGGACAACCGGCTGATCCTGGAATTTCTGCTGAAGCGGGACGAAGCCGGCGCCCGCCACGCCATGAGCATCCATATGAAGCACCTGATCAACACCCTGCAGGATTGAGCGGGGGCGTCGGGAGCTGTGCGGGCCATACGGAGAAGCTGCCCGGAGTCCTGCGGGACTCCGGGTTCTTTACGGATTTTTAACGGCAATTCCAGGAAGAAACTGGATGATGATCCGTGATAGTGCACAAAAGGATAAGGCGAAATATAGCAATAAATGCCATAAAATTTGGCGGAAACAGAAAAATACTTCGCTGAAATCCACAATTTTTAACGGCTTATTCACAAATTGTACACAAATTTTAAGATACCCCCTTAACAAAATCTGAACGAGAGTGTATAATAGCGACCATGAGTGGAGATATGCGCTTTTTCAAAAAGGAGGTGGGCCGGCCTATGGAGATGACCAGGCAGGAGCGGCTGGAAAAAATGCTGAACGCTTATTCGCATCACTATGATATTGCCCGTGATGTGACGGTGGAGGGCGGCAGTTTTCCGGCGACGGCATTTTACTATCTCCGTGATGAAAATTATCTCATCAGCAAAAAGCATGTACTCAGCGCTGTTGAAAATCACGAGTACGTCTATTTTTACCTGACGGAGTACCTGGGTGCGGAGGATCTGCAAAAGCAGATCGGCCTGTCCAGAAACGCGGGCATGCAGAACATCAAGCCCAGCAAGGAGCACATGTCCTCCTTTGTGACCCTGGTGATTCTGGCGGACACCATCGACCCGGAGGCGAAGGCCCTGATCAAAAAGACCCGCTTCCGCAAAAACTTTCGGCTGGCACTCCATGGCTGGATGGAGTATCACATAGCTGCAATGGAATGTTCTACATCGAGCTTCCTTTCCAATCCAGCCGGGAGAGGAGCACGCAAGACTTTGGAACTGAATTTCAGCTCCAAA
>JAUNGH010000251.1 GCA_030524605.1 Oscillospiraceae bacterium
GGGGAATGCAGGGAAATTCCCCGCATCCCCCGGCAGTTTCTCACCCTGAGCCAATACTACCAATACTAGAGAGGTTGAAAACAATGGGAAAGAAACTTGAATGGCGTCAGGCGGCAGCAATTGCGATCACAGTGCTGTTTTTCGTGTTCCAGGCTTACCTGGCGCTGATCAAACAGTTCGCCACCATGCTCCAGGCGCCTCTGCATCTGCTCTTTGCCCTGACCCTGGTCTATCTGTACAATCCCCCCGACAAAAAATACCGCAAGAACCTGCAGAAGAAAAAGGGCGACGGCGTTACGGAGCAGGAGCTGAACCGCTTCGCCTGGAGCCGCTGGATCGATATCATCATCTACGTCTGCGTCGTGTTCCAGCTGTATTACATCCTGACCCGCTATCAGACCCTGATCGACCACGTGATGTTCATCAGCCCCGTGGACACGCTGGACATCGCCTTCATGGTGATCACCGTCGTCCTGCTGCTGGAAGCGGTGCGCCGCACCCTGGGCGCCGTTTTGTTCGGCTTTATCCTGCTGTTCGTTGTCTACGCGTGGACCGCGCCCTATCTGCCCGGCATCCTCTATACCCGGGGCAAGGACGCCGCGGTCATGCTGAAGCAGTTTACCGAGGGCATGACCATGGGCACCTCCGGCATCTTCGGCTCCCCGCTGCAGACCTCCGCAAACAGCCTGTTCTACTTCATCGTGTTCGGCGCCTTCTTCTCTGCCATGGGCGGCGGCCAGCTGCTGATCGACATGGGCATGAAGGTCTCCAACAAAGGCTCCGGCGGCCCCGCCAAGGCAGCCGTCATCTCCTCCGGCCTGATGGGCATGATCTCCGGCTCCGCTGTGGCCAACGTGGCCACCACCGGCGTCATGACCATTCCCATGATGAAGAAGGTCGGCTATGAGCCCGAGGAAGCAGGCGCCGTCGAGGCCGTCGCCTCCACCGGCGGCCAGGTCATGCCTCCCATCATGGGCGTCGGCGCCTTCATCATGGCGGAAATGCTGGGCATCTCCTACGGCCGCGTCGCCGCGGGCGCCATCATCCCCGCCGTCGCTTACTACTTCGCCGTGTTCGTCCTGGTGGACCGTCTGGCCGCCAAGCGCGCCAGCCGTCTGGACGGCAGCGTGGACACCACCATCAAGGTGGACCGCAAAATCCTGCCCCGCCTGTACCTGCTGCTGCCCGCCATCGTCCTGGTCGTCTTCATCATCAAGGGCTTCTCTTTGATGCGGGCCGGCACCGTCGGCATCTTCGGCTGCCTGATCTGCAACGTGATCAGCTATTTTGTCAACGAAAAGAAGGACTTTGTGGGCCTGAAGGGCGTCTGGGAGTGCTGCATGGACGGCGCCAAGCAGGCCGCCGAGATCGCCATCCCCACCGCCGCCTGCGGCATCATCATCAACGTGGTGACCGGCCAGACCGCTCTGGCCACCAACCTGTCCAGTGTCATCAGCGGCCTGGGTACCGACCATCTGTTCGTGGCCCTGCTGATCGGCATGGTCGGCTGCATGCTGCTGGGCATGGCGCTGCCCACCGTCGCCGCTTACCTGGTGGGCGTCATCCTGTTCGTCCCCTGCATCCGCCCCATCCTGATTGACGGCGGCATGGCGGCCGAAACCGCCAACCTGTGCGCCAACATGTTCGTGTTCTACTACGGCATCATGGCCCAGATCACGCCTCCCGTGTGCGTCGCCTCCTACACGGCCGCCGGCATCGCGGACGCCAACGCCATGAAGACCGGCCTGAAGGGCTTCACCTTCGCCATGGTCGGCTTCCTGGATCCCTTCGTATACGGGTACAATCCCGCCATTTTGCTGGTGCGCAGCGCGGCGGAAATCGCCCTGGGCGCCGCCAAGCTGCTGTGCGGCACATACTTCCTGGCGCTGGTTGTGTCCGGCTATTTCAAGACGGAGCTGAACGTTGTGGAGCGCGCAGTGCTGTTTGTGGCAGCCCTCTGCCTCATCAGCCCCGAGCTCATCACCTCCATCGTCGGTGTCATTCTGGGCATCGCCCTCCTGTTCGTGAACGCCAGCCGCAAGAAGAAGGCCGTCAAGGCCGCCTGACCGGCTTGGCCGCCGCGCATTCCGAATCCCCTGCAAGACCGGCGGGCGGAACGGCCCTCGGACCGTTCCGCCCGCCATTTCCCCACTTTGAACAGAAAGGTTGTTGACTTTATGAAATACCCTGTCCTGCCGGGGCTGACTCCGGACGGCACCGTATATGAAAACATCTCCATGGGCACCGTGGAGGCCATGCTGCCTCCCGGCCCCTATGCAACAGCCCATGCCCCCGCCCTGCTGGAACTGCCAAACGGCGATTTGCTGTGCGCCTGGTTTGCCGGGTCCTATGAGGGCAGCGCCGACGTCAGCGTGATCTGCGCCCGCCTGCCCAAGGGAGCCGCCCGGTGGAGCGAGCCGGTGATGGTCTCCGGCGACCCCCACCGCAGCGAGCAGAACCCGTCTTTGTTCCTGGCGCCAAACGGCGAGGTCTGGGCCATGTACACCGCCCAACTGGACCGCATGGAGGGCAAGGACAACATGCAGTTCACCTCTGTGGTGCGCCGCCAGCGGAGCTCGGACGGCGGCCTGACGTGGGGCGCTTTCGACGTGGTGTTCCCCGAGGAGGGCACCTTCTGCCGCCAGCCCATCCAGATCCTGTCCAACGGACGCTGGATCTTCAGCAACTGGATCTGCACCGACAGCGCCTCCGGCCTGGCAGGGGATCCCTCCGCCTTCCGCATCTCCGACGACCAGGGCGCCACCTGGCGCCGGGTGGACATGCCGGAGAGCAACGG
>JAUNGH010000252.1:0-1568 GCA_030524605.1 Oscillospiraceae bacterium
TCCTTGTAGGAGTGGCCGTTGACCACCGCCAGGTTGTTGTCGTAGTTCTCCTGGCTGACGAAGCCGCCGGGGTTCTGGCAGAAGGTGCGGACCTTGTTCTTAAAGGGCTTGGGATAGCCCACCAGCTTGGACTCGTACAGCACCCGGTTCACCATCTCCATGACCTCGTTGCGGACCTCCACCCGGACGCCGATGTCCACGGTGCCGGGGGCGTGGGCGATGTTGTGTTCGGCACACAGCTTTTCCAGCCAGTCGGCGCCACGGCGGCCGGTGGCCACCACGGTGTGTTTGGCGTAAATCTCCAGGTCGGTCTTGCCGTTGGAGATGGAGACGCCCCTGCAAACGTCGTTCTCCAGAATCAGGTTGCTGCACTCATAGCCGAAGTAGATCTCCACGCCGTTTTCCTGCAGATACCGCTCGATGGCCAGATAGATGGCCTGGGCCTTCTCCGTGCCCATGTGGCGGATGGGACAGTCCACCAGCTTCAAGCCCGCCTGGATGGCCCGCTTGCGAATCTCCTTCCGCTCCTCCTCGTGCTCCAGGCCCTCGATATGGGTGTCCGCGCCGAACTCCAGGTAGATCTGGTCGGCGTAGTTGATGGTCTCCTGAGCCAGGTCCTCGCCGATCAGGGTGGGCAGGTCGCCGCCCACCTCATAGCTCAGGGACAGCTTGCCGTCGGAAAAGGCGCCCGCGCCGGAAAAGCCGGTGGTGATGTGGCAGTAGGGCTTGCAGTTCATGCACTTCTTGGTCTTATCCTTGGGGCAGTGGCGCTTCTCCACGCTCTGGCCCTTTTCCACCATGATGATCTTCTGTCTGCTGCCCCTTTTCAGCATCTCCAGAGCGGTGAAAATGCCGGCGGGGCCGGCGCCCACGATTACAACGTCTGCGTTCATACTTTCTGTCTCCTCTTGTCTCCTGTTATTTAGCTGAAAGCTCCACCGCGTGGCGCACCAGGGTGAAGGGCGGCACCGCCTGCGGCAATTTCATATGGAAGGTCATCTGCGGGGTGCGGGGCTCGTCGATGGGCCGCCCCTCCCCGTCCGTCATCGACCGCACCGTCATGGCAAAGGGCCGCAGATCCGGGCCCACCAGCTCCACGGTGTCGCCGGCGCGGAACTTGTTCCGCAGAGACAGCGTGGCGTCTCCGTCCGCGCCGCAGCCGGTGACAAGGGCAACCACCTGCCACTCTCTGACGTACCGGGAGTTGGCGTAATACTGCCCCGGCGGACCGTAGTAAAAGCCCGTGGAGTAGGGCCGGTGGCTGACGTGCTCCACCTCGTCCCGCCAGACAGGGTCCGGGATCCTCCCCGCCGCCGCATCGTCCAGACAGTGGCGGTAGGCTCCCGTCACGACGGCGGCGTAGTAGGCGGACTTGGCCCGGCCCTCGATTTTCAGGCTGCTGAGGCCCGCGTCCATCAGGTCGCCCAGATGGTCGATCATGCACATGTCCCTGGAGTTCAGGATGTAGGCGCCCTGTTGATCCTCCTCAATGGGGAAATACTCGCCGGGGCGCTTTTCCTCCATCAGGGCGTACTGGTACCGGCAGGGCTGGGCGCAGGCCCCCCGGC
>JAUNGH010000252.1:1668-2777 GCA_030524605.1 Oscillospiraceae bacterium
CCGGAGTAGCTGACGCACATGGCGCCGTGGACAAACGCCTCGATCTCCAGGTCCGGCGGCGTCTTCTCCCGGATGGTCCGGATCTCCTCCAGGCTCAGCTCCCGGGCCAGGATGACCCGGGACGCGCCCAGGCCGTGCCAGGCCCGGGCGGTCTCATAGTTGCAGATGCTGGCCTGGGTGGAGATGTGCCGCTGACAGTTGGGGGCGTACTTCCCCGCCAAGGTGAAGGCCCCCAGATCCGCCACGATCAGGGCGTCCACCCCCGCGTCGTTCAAAAGCTCCAGATGCTCCGGCAGGCGGGCCGCTTCGTCGTTCCGGGGCATGGTGTTGATGGTGCAGTGGACCCGGACGCCACGGCTGTGGGCAAAGACCACCGCCGCCCGCAGCTCCTCCGGCGTGAAGTTCCCGGCAAAAGCCCGCATGCCGAAATCGGTGCCCGCCAGATACACGGCGTCCGCGCCGTACAGCACGGCCATTTTCAGCCGCTCCATATCCCCCGCCGGAGCCAGCAGCTCCGGCTTCACACGCTTATCCGCCATACTGACTGCTGTTGACAAAGTTCAGGAAGTCGTTGTAGTTGGTGAAATAGTGGTGCTTCCCGTCGGTGCCCAGGGCGTAATAGTAATAGTCCGTCTCCTCCGGCTCCAGGGCGGCCTGGATGGCGGCCAGGCCCGGGTTGGCGATGGGCGTGGGGGGCAGTCCGGCGTACTTGTACAGGTTATAGGGCGTGTCGGACTGAAGGTCCTCGTTGGTGATGGCGCCCTCATGCTCCTCCAGGCCGTACAGCAGCGACGCGTCGATCTGGAGCATGCCGTAGGTGCCCGCCTTGTCGCCGGGGCCCTCCAGGCGGTTGTAGATGACGGAGGCGATCCTGCCCTGGTCCGTGCCGTCCGTCTCCTTTTCAATCAGGGACGCGATGGTCATGATATCCCGCAGGTCATAGCCCTTGGCGGCCATCTGCTCCAGCAGCCCGTCGTCCAGCCGGCTGTTCAGGGTGTTGATCAGCTTGCCGAAAACCTCCTTGCCCACCTGGGACTCGCTGGTGATGTTGGCGTAGAACTCATAGGTGTCCGGGAACAGGTAGCCCTCCAGGCGGCTGATGTCCTCGG
>JAUNGH010000013.1 GCA_030524605.1 Oscillospiraceae bacterium
GGCGCCCAGGCCGATGACGCCCAGGGACTTTTTATACAGCTCAGGGCCAACGAACGCGGACTTGCCCTTCTCCACCACGGTGGTCACGTCCACGCCGGAGGCCGCCTGCTCCCGCACCCAGCGGATGGCGCCGGGCACGTCCCGGGAACCCATCAGCATGGCGCAGAGCACCAACTCCTTCACGGCGTTGGCGTTGGCGCCGGGGGTGGAAAACACAGCGATGCCCGCCTCGGAGCAGCGGTCCAGCGGAATGTTGTTCACGCCGACGCCCGCCCGGGCGATGGCCAGCAGGCTGTCGGGAAATTCATAGTCCAGCAGCTTGGCGGAGCGGACCAGGATGCCGTCCTCACAGGTCTCCCCGTCGCTGACGGCGTAGAGCTCCGGGTCGAAGCGGTTCAGGCCCACAGGGGAAATTTTGTTGAAGGTTTTGATACGGTACATGGCACAAATGCCTCCTGGGTGGTCCCGGCGGACCACAGTACTTGCGGCGGAACGTGCGGCGCTGGCGCCGCTTCCGTCACAGCAGTTCCATTATAGGAGCGCCGCCCCGCCCGGTCAATGCGCGGAGGGCCAAAAAAACGGCGATCCCATGCAGATTTCTTTGTGAAAAAAGGTAGTATCTCGCCGCTTTGGCGTTTTGCCGAAGAAAAAGAGACGAGACTTTGAAAAAATGTGGAGTTTTGTATTGAAATGTGGAATAATTCAGACTATAATACTATTTTGTGTGCAAATCAATTTTCAGGCTCTTTTACTTGATAAAAAAGGGGCCATCCCAATATGCGGAACGAACGCCTGAGAAGCGCCGCCATCATCGCCCACGCCGGCCACGGCAAGACCGTCCCACAGGTCTGACGTCCTGCGGGGACTCCCATTTGATTTGACTTGCGCAGCGGAAGTGAATTCCGCCCTGCGCCAAGATTTTACTTCATGAAATACTTGTACGCGCCATACGGCGCGCTCCGCTTTGCGGGGCCCCGCGTGGTCTTGCCGTACGGTAAGGAGATAGAAAGTATGCAGAACGAACACCTGAGAAACGTCGCAATCATCGCCCACGTCGACCACGGCAAGACCACGCTGGTGGACGAGATGCTGAAGCAGGGCGGCGTGTACCGCGAGAACCAGGAGACCGTGGAGCGGGTCATGGACTCCGGCGACCTGGAGCGGGAGCGCGGCATCACCATCCTGGCCAAGAACACCGCCATCCAGTACAAGGACACCAAGATCAACATCGTGGACACCCCGGGCCACGCCGACTTCGGCGGCGAGGTGGAGCGCATTTTGAAAATGGTCAACGGCGTCATTTTGCTGGTGGACGCCGCCGAGGGCCCCATGCCCCAGACCCGCTTCGTCCTCTCCAAGGCCCTGGAGCTGGGCCACCGGGTCATCGTGGTGGTCAACAAGATCGACCGCCCCGACCAGCGCATCCACGAGGTCATCGACGAGGTGCTGGAGCTGCTGATGGACCTGGACGCCACGCCTGAGCAGCTGGACTCCCCCATGCTGTTCTGCTCCGGCCGCAACGGCACCGCCTCCTATTCCCCCGACGCGGTGGGCACCGACCTGACCCCCCTGTTCGAGACCATCCTGGAGTATATTCCCGCCCCCGAGGCGGACGTGGATCAGCCCTTCCAGATGCTGGTCAGCTCCATCGACTACAACGAGTTCGTGGGCCGCATCGCCATCGGCCGCATCGAGCGGGGCACCCTGAAGCAGAACCAGGAGATCGCCGTTTGCAACTACCACGATCCCGAGGCCATTCTCCGCAAGGCCAAGGCCACCGCCATCTATGAGTTCGACGGCCTGGCCCGGAAGGCGGTCACCGAGTCCTCCGCCGGCAACATCATCGCCATGAGCGGCATCCCCGACATCACCATCGGCGACACCATCTGCGCCCCCGCTGCCGTGGAGGCCCTGCCCTTCGTGCAGATCAGCGCCCCCACCCTGGAGATGACCTTCTCCGTCAACGACTCCCCCTTCGCCGGCAAGGAGGGCAAGTTCGTCACCTCCCGCCAGATCCGGGACCGGCTGTACCGGGAGACCCTGAAGGACGTGTCCCTGCGGGTCACGGACACCGACAAGGAGACCGCTTTCAACGTGGCGGGCCGGGGCGAGATGTCCCTCTCCATCCTGATCGAGACCATGCGCCGGGAGGGCTATGAGTTCCAGGTGTCCCCCGCCCGGGTGCTGTATAAGGAGATCGACGGCCAGCGGTGCGAGCCCATTGAGCGCCTGGTGGTGGACGTGCCCAGCGACTGCGTGGGCTCCGTCATCGAGAAGCTGGGCCAGCGCAAGGCCGACCTGGTGGAGATGACCCCCGTGGGCGAGCGGATGAAGATCGAGTTCCTGATCCCCGCCCGGGGCCTGTTCGGCTACCGCAGCGACTTTTTGACCGACACCAAGGGCGAGGGCATCATGGCCTCCGTGTTCGACTCCTATGCCCCCTACAAGGGCGATATCTCCCGCCGGGGCAACGGCTCCATGATCTCCTTTGAGACCGGCGAATCCATCACCTACGGACTGTTCAACGCCCAGGAGCGGGGCACGCTGTTCATCGGCGCCGGTGTGCCGGTGTACGGCGGCATGATCATCGGCGTCAGCCCCCGCAGCGAGGATATGACCGTCAACATCTGCAAGAAGAAGCAGCTGACCAACACCCGGGCCTCCGGCTCCGACGAGGCCCTGCGGCTGGTGCCCCCCAAGCAGATGAGCCTGGAGCAGTGCCTGGAATTTCTGGCGGACGACGAGCTGCTGGAGGTCACCCCCAAGAGCCTGCGGATGCGCAAGAGCATCCTGGATCACGAGAAGCGCATGAAGGCGCTGCACGGAAAAAAGTAACCGCAATGCCAAAAGCCCCGGAAAATTTCCGGGGCTTTTTTGGAACCGGGAACTTTTTCCGGCTCCAGGCCGTCTTACAGACAAATGCCTTGAAAGGATGGAACACTGCATGAAGAAAACGCTCTGCCGCATCCTCTCCCTGGCCCTGTGCGCCGCCTTGGCGTGCGCCCTGCCCGCCTTTGCCGCCGAAACGGAGGCGCCCGTCTCCGGCGCCTCTGCCCATATGGCTCCCGTCCGGGTCTGGGGCGCCGTCACCCGGCTGGAAAGCGGCAGCCTCCTGCTGCAAAATTCCGACGAGAGCGACCCCAACCGTGAGATCGTCGTCCATATTGCCCAGACCACGCCTGTCGTGGACGCCGTGTCCGGCCTGCCGGTGGAGCTCTCCACCATCAAGGACGGCGACACCGTCTGCGCCTGGGTGGGTCCCGCCATGACCATGAGCCTGCCGCCCCAGGCCAGCGCTTCGGCGGTGGTCGCCAATATCCCGGCAGACGGCGCCGCTCCCCAATATTATGAAATCACCGGGCCGGACCAGACGGTTACCATCGCCATTTATCCCCCTCCCCCCAGAACGGCGGTGCACCTGCCGGCGGCCGGCGGCGAAGTCCTGACCATTCCCGTCTCCGCCCAGGTGTCCCCCTGGCTGACGAAGCAGATCGTCACACTGGACGACTTGACCCCCGGCTCCCGCATTTTGGCGTGGCGGGACACGGACGGCGGGATCAGCCGCGTTTTGCTGCTGCCCAATACCTTTCGCGGGTATCTTCTTGCCTGGGCGGGTGCAGATTCTGTTTTCCTGAACGGAGAGCGGCTGTCCGTATCCGGGAAAGCCTCGGACGGCCAGGTGCTGCTGCCCATTCGGGCGGTGGCGGAGGCCGCCGGATATCAGGTGGACTGGGTGGCCGGAAAGGGCGCTGTGGTAAGTGACGGCGGAGAGACGGTGTTCTCTGTCCTGCCGGGCAGCAAAACCGCCCGGACAGCAGATGAAGAGCGCGGTCTCACCGGCCCCTGTGTGTTTGAAAGCGGCGTCACCTACCTGCCCGCCGGGGACCTGGCGTCTCTGCTGAACCTGTTTTTCTCTCCGGGCGCATAACCGTTTCCATTCTGCGCACACTAGCCGCGAGGTGAGAGCAATGGAACAGCAGGAACTGCCTATGGGCTTCGGCATGGCTCTGGCCCAGCACCCGGAGGCTATGGAGCGCTTTGCCGCCCTGCCGGAGACGGAGCAGCAGGCGATCATCGACGGCACCCACGCCGTCCGCTCCAAGCAGGAGATGCGGGCCTATGTGGAACGCTTGATGAAATGAAAAGAGAGCGGCTTTCGCCGCTCTCTTTCTCATTGGATCGGAGACGCGCTCATATGCTCCCGCCCGTCAGCAGCCCCAGCAGCGGCTCAAAGTCCACGCCCTCCCGCATGGGCAGGTCCTGGGCGGCGGTCCGCTCGGCGCAGGCACGGATAAACTCCACCGCCTGCCGGGCGGCCTCCGGCAGAGTGCATCCTTTGACCAGCGCGCCGGTGAGGACGCTGGCAAACACGTCGCCCGTGCCGTGGAACTCCCTGGGGACCCGGCGGGTCTGGACGGCCTCGGTCCGTCCGGTCTTTGCGTCATAACACATGGCGCCGGTCAGGCTCTCCCCCGCAGAGGCCCCGGTCAAAACCACGGAGCGCCTGCCGCCCAGGCTCAGCCGCTCCACGATCTCCCGGCAGCCGGCCTCTCCGGCAGGCAGTTCCCGGCAGGAAACGCCCAGCAGCAGGGCGGCCTCCGTCAGATTGGGGGTGATGACGTCCGCCTGCTCCGCCAGACGGGCGGTGCCGTCGCACATGGCGGGGGTGTAGGTCCGGTAGACCTGCCCGTGGTCGCCCATCACCGGATCCACGAACACCACCGTGTCCTTTCCCCGGAATTCCCGGATGAAATCCTCCACGATGCCGATCTGCCGCTCGCTGCCCAAAAAGCCGCTGTAGACCGCCTGGAAGTTCAGGCCCAGGGATTTCCAGTGGGCGGCGACGCGGGGCATCTCTCCGGTCATGTCCAGGAAGGTAAAGCCCTCAAACCCGCCGGTGTGGGTGGAGAGAAAGGCCGTGGGCAGCGGGCAGCACTGGAGCCCCATGGCGGACAGGATGGGAATGGCGACGGTCAGCGAGCAGCGGCCATAGCCGGACATATCGTGGATGGCGGCGACGCGGGGCGTAGGCATGGCGGATATCCCTCTTTCTTGCGGTCATGGACATGGTTTGGCCGCGCCCCTTCCCGACGGCTGACGCAGGCGGCGAAACACTTTGTCTGCTTTCATTGTACCGTAGATTCCCGCATTGTTCAACCCCGGCATCCCCGGCAGGAAATGACATTTTGACAGCGGTATGCAAGTGTGCTATAATTGACAAGGCATTTAGCGCCGCGCCGGACAAAAACACCCGAAAAGCCGAATATGCGCCTGTGATGGAATTGGTAGACATGCGAGATTTAGGTTCTCGTGCAGCAATGCGTGTGGGTTCGAGTCCCTTCAGGCGCACCAGTTCAGAAAAAAGCCCTAAGGCGATGAGAAAAGCCTCAGGGCTTTTCTCATCGCCGGGGCAGCATCAGGGTGTATCCCTGCTGCCTGTTGAAACCATCCCGGGACCTGCGCAACGAAGCCGGAGCGTATCATGCGCTCCGGCTTCGCTGTTTGGGGTATCTGCCGTTGGAAAGGCGCCCTTTAATCTTCCCGCGCTTTTTCGCTGTGCAAAAAGCATGCCACGCTGTGCTCTGCCGTCTGGTCGATCAGCGCCGGCTCACAGTTCTGGCAGCGCTCCGTTGCATATCTGCATCGCTTGGCGAACCTGCACGCCTTGGGCGGCTCCACCGGGGAGGACAGTTCCCCCTGGAGGATGATCCTCTCCCTGCGGTTTTTCAGGCTGGGAACCGGGATGGCCGACAGCAGCGCCTGGGTGTACGGGTGCAGCGGGTTCAGGAACAGCTCCTCAGCCGGGGCCTTTTCAATGAGCCGCCCCATGTACATCACCGCGATGTCGTTGGAAAAGTGATTGACCACGGACAGGTCGTGGGTAATAAAAATATAGGTCAGGCCAAAGCGCTCCTGCAATTCCGTCAGCAGGTTCAATATCTGCGCCTGGATGGAGACGTCCAGCGCCGAAACGGGCTCGTCACACACGATGAAGCGGGAGTTCAGCGCCAGCGCCCGGGCAATGCCCACCCGCTGCCGCCTGCCGCCGTCCAGCTCGTGGGGATAGCTGTCGTAAAAGCGCTCCGCAAGGCCCACCATCTCCATCAGCTCACTGACGCGCGCTCCCCGCTTTTGTTTGTCCCGATACTCTCCGGACAGCTTCAGCGGCTCCGCGATGGCCTCCGCGATTGTCTGGTGGGGATCCAGAGAGGCAAAGGGGTCCTGAAAAATGATCTGCATCTCTTTGCGCAGGGTCCGCATCTCTCTGCGGTTTGCGGCATATACATCCTTTCCGTCAAAAAGGACCCTGCCGGATGTCGGCTCGATCAGCCGCAGGATGGTCCTGCCCAGGGTGGACTTGCCGCAGCCTGACTCCCCCACAACGCCCAGGGTCTTTCCCGCGCCAATGGTCAGGCTGATGTCGTCCACTGCGTGCAGCATACCCCTCGGTGTGGAAAAATACTTTTTCAGGTGCTGAACCTCCAAAATCGGACGACTATCCAACGTCCTTCACCTCGCTTTTCGTGATCTTCCCGTCCTCATAAAGATGGCACTCCACATAGTGATGCCCATCGTCACAGTAAGCCCGGGCCGGTTTTTTCATTTTGCAGATCCCCCTGGCATAGGGACAGCGGTCCCAGAAGGCACAGCCCTCCGGCAGG
The DNA here is from genome assembly GCA_030524605.1 of Oscillospiraceae bacterium. Taxonomy (GTDB): domain Bacteria; phylum Bacillota; class Clostridia; order Oscillospirales; family Oscillospiraceae; genus Oscillibacter. The sequence goes on from JAUNGH010000013.1 coordinate 6,663, forward strand.
CAGGTGGGGTCCGGCATCAGGCCGCTGATGGGCTTGAGCTTTGCCTTTCTGTCCTCCAGATTGGGCAGGGAGTCAAAAAGGCCCTGGGTGTAGGGGTGGAGGCAGTTTTCAAAAATATCCTCCAGCGTTCCATGCTCGACAATGTGCCCGGCATAGATCACGGACACCTCGTCGCAGACCTCCGCGATGACGCCCAGGTCATGGGTGATCATCAGCATGGACGTGCCGTATCGGTTTCGAAGTTCCTTGATCTTCTCCAGCACCTGGGCCTGAATGGTCACATCCAGCGCTGTGGTGGGTTCGTCGGCGATCAGCAGTTCCGGCCTGCAGGCCAGGGCGATGGCGATCATCACCCGCTGCTTCATGCCGCCGGAGAACTGGTGCTGGTATTCCGATCCGCGTTCCACCGGAATGCCCACCATGGACAGCATCTCCCGCGCTTTTTGCAGTGCCTCCTCCTGTGTCACATCCTCGTGGTGGCGGATGGATTCCGCGATCTGCTTTTCCACTGTCATAACGGGGTTCAGGGAGGTCATGGGGTCCTGAAAGATCATGGAGATCTGACTGCCCCGGACCTGCTGCATCTCCTTTTCCGAAAGGCTCCGCAGCTCCTCGCCGCGAAAGACGATGCTCCCCTCTCTCACCGCTGCGGGAGGCTCCTGCAGCAGGCGCATGATGGCAAGGCCAATGGTGGTCTTGCCCGCGCCGGTCTCGCCCACCAGTCCCAGCGCCTTGCCGCTGGGGATCTCCAGATCCACGTGGTTCACCGCCTGCACCGTGGCATGGTGCGTCCGGTACTCCACCACCAGGTCTTTGACATCCAGAGCGGGCGCCTGTCCGCCCGCGTGTGCAGCTTCCTTCTGATTCATCATCTGGCACCGTCTCCTTCCATCACTTTTGCTTCGGGTCGGCAGCATCCCGGAAGCCGTCGCCCATCAGATTCAGCGCCAAAATAGTCAGCATCACGGCGACGCCGGGGAAGATAGAGAGATAGCTCTTGGAATTGATATACGGCCGCGCGGCGGACAGCATGGCGCCCCACTCGGGGATAGGCGTTTCAATGCCCATGCCAAGATAGCTGAGGCCGGACACGGACAAAATCGCCGTGGCCACGCTGAGGGTGGTCTGGATCAGCAGCGGTGCGAAGCAGTTGGGAATGATGTGCTTGACAATGATCATGGGGCCGGGCTCGCCGAGGGCGCGGGCCGATTCAATATACTCCATGTCCGCCACACGCAGCACCGCGCTGCACGCCACGCGGGTAAATTTGGGGATCTGCGCAAGGGTCAGCGCAAAGGCGATGATACCGGCGCTGGAGCCTGCCACCGACACGATGATGATGGCCATCAGAATCTGGGGGATTGCCATGAGCACATCCGTCGCGCGCATGATCAGCATGTCCGCCCAGCCGCCGTAAAAGCCGGCGATAGAGCCCAGCACGGTCCCGAAGAGCAGCGCCGCCAGAACAGCGGTGAAGCTGATGCCGAGGGAATAGCGGGCGCCGTACATGATGCGGGCGAACACGTCGCGGCCGTAATCGTCGGTGCCGCAGATGTGGGCAAGGGACGGCGCCTGCAGCCGCTCTGCGAAATTCTGCTTGATGATGACGGTGTCATAATCAAACAGGAATCCGGAGGCCACGGCCAGCAGAACGATCACGATAAAGATCGCAAGCCCCAGCATGGCAGAGGGATTTCTGGAAAAACGCTCCCAGATCTGGTACGCCTGGCTGTGGCGTTTATGATTCCGCTTATTCATCGTCTCCCTCCTCACTTGTTCTTATACGAAGCCCTGATCCGCGGATCCACTGCCGCGTACAGCAGATCCACCACCAGGTTGATCAGGCTGAAGCTCACAGAGAACAGGATGATGCAGCCCAGGGCCAGCGGCACGTCGCGGTTCTGCGTGGCGGAGACCAGGAGCCGTCCAATCCCGGGCCAGGCAAACACGTTTTCCACCATGATCGTGCCGGACACCATGAAGCAGGTCTGGATGCCCGCCACGGTCAGGGTGGGGATCAGCGCGTTGGGCAGGGTATGGCGCCAGATCACCTCTGATTTGGAAAGGCCCTTGCTCTTTGCCGTCCGGTTATAGTCGGAGTGGATCACATCCAGCATGGAGGAGCGGGTTGTTCTGGTGATGGCCGCGACGCTGTTCATAGACAGCGTGATGACCGGCAGGACCATGCTCCGAAGCCCCTCGCTGCCGCCGGAGGGCAGCCAGTCCAAATGGACCGAGAAAATGATGATGCAGATCAGACCGATCCAGAAGGTCGGCAGAGAGATGCCCAGCAGGGCCAGCACCATGCTGAACATATCGAAAATGCTGTTTTGCTTAATGGCCGCCAAAACGCCCAGCGAAATGGAGACGGCCATCGCCACCACGATGCTGACTGCGGCCAGCTTGAGGGTGTTGGGAAACCTGCTGGCCAGCTCCGTGACCACCGGCATCCGTGTGGAATAGGAGGTGCCGAAATCACCGTGCAGCAGATTCCACATATATCTGCCGTACTGCACGATCTTCGGATCATTCAGGCCCATTTCCTCCCGCAGCTCCGCCACAGCTTCTTCCGTGGCGTCAAAGCCCAGGATCATGCGCGCCGGATCGCCTTCCGCATACTGAAAGATCATAAATACCAGAAACGTGACGCAGATCAGGACAGGAATCATCGCCACCAGCCGTTTGAGTACGTATTTCCACATAGAGCAAAATACCTCCTATTCCCGCAGACCGCGGAGCGGGGCCGGGCCGGCCCCGCTCCCGCCGGATCTTTTTACTTCCAGGTCAGCTTTTCAAAGCGGTCGTAGCCGGTCATGTTGCATTCAAAGCCCTGCAGAGCCGCATTGTACGCACGGGTGTTGCACAGCTGATAGATGCCGATGCGGAAGCAGTTCTCGTCGCAGTGGTCGATGACGCTCTTGATGACCTCGGCCCGCTCATCGTCATCCACAATGGTCAGGGCCTTTTCCAGATTCTCGTCCACGAAGCTGTCGCTGAGGTGGCACTGGCCATAGGGGGCGCCGGTCTGCATGGAGGACTGGAGCGTGGCCAGCTGGTTGACGCCGGTGACCTTGCCCACCACCATGTCGTAATCGCCGGAGGAGGGCAGGTTGGTGTAGGTGGCGTTGTCCACCAGGGTGATATTCAGCGTCACGCCGATATCGTTCATGTCTGCCTGCACGGATTCCAGCGCCACCCGGAAGGTCTCCTCCTTGGTGACGATGTTGAAGGTCAGCTCATCCGCGGTGTAGCCGGCGAGCAGCGCCCGGGCCCCATCAGGGTCATAGCGAACGGCCTTTTCATCGCTGGAGCCCAGCAGGCCCATGGCAAAGCCGGAGTACAGGGGCTCCGCCAGACCGCCGGTGGCCACCAGAGAGGCGTTTTCACGGTTGATGCCCATGGCAATGGCCTTGCGGACGTTGATGTCCTGCATCATGGGCTTGTCCAGGTTGAAGCAGAGGTAGAAGGGGGACGCGCAGCTTTCGGAGAACAGCTCCACATCGGGGTCCGCCTTCAGCGCCTCCACGTCGGAGGCCTGCACGTCATAGAGGTAATCCACCTCGCCGTTTTGCAGCGCGATGGTGCGGGACACGCCCTCGGGGATGATGCGGTAGGTCACGTTCTTGATCGCGGGGACATTTTCGGGAATGTAATAATCCTCATTGGCCACGAAGCTCAGGTGGTCGCCCTTGACCCACTCCGTCATGACGTACGGACCGGAGCCGACGGGGCCCTCGTTGAAGTTGTAGCCGGATTCCAGCAGCTCGGAGGGGACGATGAAGCAGGCCTGCGCCAGGTCCATCAGGATCCGGGCGGAGGGGCCGTTGGTGTGGATGACGAAGGTCTGCTCGTCAATGATCTCCACCTTATCCAGCCAGGCGGCGTAGGCGGCCACTGCGGCGGAATCGTGAACGGCCCACAGGGATGCCTCCACGTCCTCGCTGGTGAGGTCGGTGCCGTCGGAGAACTTGATGCCCTGCCGCAGGGTGAACTTCCACTCCGTGTCGGACAGGTTCTCATAGGACTCCACCAGGTCGTTCTCATATCCCATGTCCGCGCCGTAGCGGATCAGGCGGCTGTAGATCATCTGCCAGACCTCGTTGTCGTATACCAGGCTGGTCTCGCCCAAATTCATGGAGGTGGGTTCCGTGGAGACCGCGATGGTCAGCGTATCCCTGCTCTCTGCGGCGATGTCGGTGTTTTGGGTTCCGCCGTCCTCCGTCTTGGAGCCGCCGCAGCCGGCGAGCAGACTCAGCATCATGACCAATGTCAGCATTGTTGCAGCAATTCTTTTCATAATATCCTTCCTCATTCTCTGAATTTATTTTTCTGTGCGGCGCACAGGAAAATACGCCTTAAATTCTCTCCAAAACCGCCGTGAACATGGCGATGCGGGGCAGGAACTTGTCCAGATAGATACACTCATCGGACGCGTGAGCGCCCCGGCCTGCAGGGCCCATGCCGTCGATCACAGGCACGCCGACCATCGCAACGTCGTTGGCGTTGGAGGTGCCGCCGCCGAACTGCTTGCCGATATCCAGCCCATACGCGGCGCCCGCCTCCCGCACCAGCTGGTAAAGCGCCATATTTTCCGGCGTTTCCAGCAGCGGCGGCTGGCCCATTTCGCCATGGGCCTCCACCCGGATGCCCTCCCGGGAGGACCGCAGGCCGTGGACAATGTCATAGCAGCGCTGCCGCTCCTCCATGCTGGTATAGCGGCAATTGACCGTAAAGGTGGCAAAATCCGGCACGATGCATGCGCGGGAGCCGCCGCTGCAAACACCGACATTAAAAGTAGTACCGCTATCGTAATCCGTCAGTGATTCCAGATACGTGACCAGTCTGGCCATCTCCGCGATGGCATTTCTGCCCTCGGCGTGGGCGGCGCCTGCGTGAGCGGCCCGGCCATAGATGTTGACCACATAGTCGGAACAGCCCTTTCTCGCGGTGGTCACCGCGCCGGCAGGGGAGGAGGGCTCCAGCACAAAGCAGCACTTGCAGCCCTTGGCCCGCTCCCAGATGATGGACTTGGAGGTGAAGCTCCCCATCTCCTCGTCGCAGTTGAAGAACATTCCCACCCGGTGCCGCAGACGGATACCCAGATCGGCACAGGCCTTCAGCGCCCAGATCATCGTAATGATGCCGGCCTTCATGTCATACACGCCGGGGCCGTGAAGCTCGCCGCCCTCCGCGCGGAACGCCGGGGCGTTCTTCTCCCACACGGTGTCATAGTGGCCGATGCACATGATCCGGGAGTCACCCTCGCCCAGCTCGTAATACATGTGGCTGCCGAACTGCTCCTGGGGGTACTCCTGCACAGGCTCCAGGCCGAGGCGCCTTTTCACAAGACCTTTCAGCACCTCTCCGCAGCGCAGCACCCTGTCCCTGCTGTAAGTGGCGGATTCCGCCAGCACCAGCTCCGTCAGGTCCTGCATGATCTCCGTCTCGTGCGCGCTCATGTACTGCAGGAAATCCATTTTCTTTTCCGCCATATTACCCACCTCACTCATGATTTGAACATCCGGTCGATCCGTTCCAGCGCCATGCTCAGATTCTCCCGTGTGACCGCAAAGTTGAGCCGTATAAATCCGCGGCCCAGCTCGCCGTGCTCCAGGCCGTTGTTCAGGCTGATGCCGGCACGGTTTAAAAATTCCTCCTCCAGCCGCTCCGGATCAAGGCCGGACGCCCGGCAGTCAGCCCACAACAGAAAGCCCGCCTCCGGCGCATAGGGAGTCAGCGGAAGCCGCTTTTCCCGCAGGCCGCTGATGAACAGGTCCCTGTTTTCCTTTAAGTACGCCGTTACCTCCCTCAGCCAGTCCTCCGCCCGGCCGGACATAATGGCCGTCACCGCCGCCATGGTATAGGCGTTGTAGGCATAGCTGAAAGAATAACTGGCCGCTGCCGTATCCCAGCGGGCCTTCATGTCCCGGTTTGCGATTGCGACGATAGCATGGGGCAGGCCCATCATATTGAAGCCCTTGCTGACGCTCATGACCTGCACGGAAATGTCCCTGGCCTTTTGGGAGACGTCCAGAACCGGAATATGCCGGCTGCCGCCAAAGGTGATCAGGGAGTGGACCTCATCGGAAATGATGACCACATGGTTTTCGTGGCAGATCTCCGTCATCCTCTCCAGCTCCGCCCGGGCAAAGACCCGGCCGGTGGGATTCTGCGGGTTCACCATCAGGAATATGGAGGGCCGATAGGTCCTGACCTGCCGCTCGAATTCCTCCAGATCCAGCTCAAAGCGGCCGTCCCGCAGCACCATGGGATTCAGGAGCGCCCTGCATCCGGCGCCTTCAATCGCCCGTTTCAGCGGGGAAAAATACGGCGCCTGCAGCAGCACATAGTCGCCCCTTTCGCTATACAGCTCCAGCGCGATGCGGATGGCTCCTATCGTACCGGGGGCGCTGGTCAGCCACGCCTTTTCAAGCGCCAGCCCATAGGTCCTCTGATACCACCCGATCACCGCCCGGGTGTATTCCGGGGAGATCCCGCGGTAGTTGAACGTGTTTTCCTCCCAAACCTGTTTGACAGCGTCCTTCAGGCAGGGCGGCGACGCATAATCCATATCCGCCGTCCCCATCCCGATCACATCCTCGCGGCCCTCCGGCTGCCGCCATCGGTAGGAGCCGTTTTTCCGATGATCCAAGGTCTTGTCAAATTGATATACCATAGCGTTCTCCTCTAACTCACAACTCTTTGCCGTCCGTGCCGTTCCGCATCATGGGGCGGCCCTGCCGGAAGCGGGTCTTTTCCCCCTTCTCGCCGTCCCGTATTCTTACAGGCTCCGATGCGGCAGCCTTCACGACGCAGGCATATCGGGATCGGCCGATACGTTTTCCCCATATCCGTCCCCTCCTGATCAAATCCCACCCGCCGTATGGGCAGGGCTGTTTTGAAAGGATGTTCCCCCCGATGTCCGGAAGCTGCGTATAAAACAAAAAACCAAAGGTGCTAGCGAAACATCCCTCTTACCCTTTCGGGTTCTGGCCTTCCCGGCAGCCAGATGAGCAGGGATTATTCGCTAACACCTTTAGTTTGCGTCATGATAGCATGTTTCCGGATAAATTGCAAGTGTTTTCTCATCATTTTTTTAAAAGCGGGGGGAGGGCGCGCTTTTCCATCGGACCCGCTCCGCCGGATTCCGGCCCGGAAACTGGGCCGAACGGCTTCTTTTTCCTCAGCGCAAAGCGGCAAAATCAAAAGCGGTCAAACTGAATTTTGAAACTCAGCAAGACCGCTTTTATCCGCCGTATCCTTTCCTACGCAAGCTTTCCGGGCCGCTGATCCGCGTGTTCCTTGGATGCGGGCGCGGTTTCCGACGCGCTCCCGCGCCCGCCATCTCCGGCGCGGCGGCTCTTTTCGTTCATGATCAGCATCTGGAGCCGGTTTTCCACGTTGGCAAAGCTGGTGTCCGGATCCAGGTCCAGAGGCAGGATCTGGATGGCGGGGAACTCCTCCTTCACCCGTTTCATCACGCCCCGGCCGCAGATGTGGTTGGGAAGACACCCGAAAGGCTGCAGGATCACGAAGGCGTGGACGCCCCGCTGGGCGTACTCCAAAATCTCGCCGGGGATCAGCCAGCCCTCGCCGGAGATAAAGGTGTGGTCCATCACAGCGTCCGTCTCCGCCGCCAGTTCCGGCAGCGGGGCGCAGGGGCGGTACAGCGGGTGCTGCGCCGCAATCTTTTCCAGAGTATCCAGAACCAGCCTGAACATCTGCTCGCCGCCCCGGGTGGACAGGTCGTCCGCCAGCGGATAGCGCACGCCGTAGTCCTTCATCTCCGACAGGCGGGCCAGATAGTCCTTGCGGAACACGTTGGTCATCCGGGGCAGGATGACCTCCATGCCGTTCTGCTCCAGATACGCCTCAATGTGGAAGTTGGAGCCGGGGTGGAAGGTCACCAGATACTCGCCGGTCACAAAGACCTGGGGCCGGGGACTGCTGCGGTCATAGGGGATGGCACAGAAGTCCCGGACGGCCTCCCGGAACGCGGAGACGGCGGGGCGGGTGCCCCGGGTCAGGGCCCGGGCGATGCGGCCGATGGCATCGTCAAAGGCCCGGTCCGTCTCGCCGGGGCGCAGCTCATAGGGCCGGATCTGGCGGCGCAGCTCCTCCAGAAGGTCCATCATGGTCAGCGCCCACAGGGACTGGATGTTGAAGATCATCCCCATATGAACGCCGGGGTGCATCTCCTTGCTGTCCACGGGGTCGGTGGAGACGATGGGCACCTCCCGGAAGCCCGCCGCGTCCATGGCCCGCCGCAGCAGGGCCGAGTAGTGGGACAGGCGGCAGTCGCCCTGGTACTTGGCCATGGCCACGGCCACCTCGCCGGCAGGGTATTTGCCGCTCTGCAGGGCGGACAGCACCTCGCCGATGCACATCTGGGCGGGGAAGCAGGTGTCGTTGTGGACGTATTTTTTCGCCAGCTGCATCTCCGCCGTGCCGCCCAGGGGCAGCGGCTCCGCCCGCAGGCCCTGCCGCTGCAGCACTGCGCTGAGCATGCGGCAGAAGGCCGCGGAGACATTGGGGATCAGCACGGTGCGCAGCTTCCGGTCCTCCTTTTGGAACTTGGCCGGATAGGCGTCCCCCAGGGGCTGGGCCGGGGGCTCGGCCCGCTTGGCCCGGCGGGCGGCGACGGTCTCCAGAAAGGACTTCACCCGGATGTGCAGGGAGTTCCCCGCGTCGCCCTCATCCAGCTTGAGGATCAGCGGGGCTTTCTGAGACATTTCCTGCATGATGCGGCTGATCTCGTCGGACAAGATTGCGTCATGCCCGCAGCCGAAGCTGACGATCTGGACGTACTCCAGCTCCGGGGACCGGGCGGCCGCCATGGCGCCGGACAGCATCCGGGCGTGGAAGTTGTTGGTGATCTCCGCCCGGGTATAGCGCAGGTCCGCCTCGCTGAGTCCCGGCAGGGCGTCCACCGTCAGCACCGGAACGCCCTCTCTGGTAAAGGCCCGGGACAGGTCGTGGCTGACCAGGGGATCGTTGTGATAGGGCCGCCCTGCCAGCACCACGGCAAATCCGCCCTCCTTGCGGACGGTATCCAGAATCTCCTGCGTCTCCTTCGCCAGCTGGGCCCGGAAGGCCAGCAGGGCCTGTTCGCCCTGGTCGAAGGCCGCCAGGACCTCCGCTTTCGGAAGGGAGAAGGCCCTTTCCATGTACGCGCAGATCTGCCGCTTCCGGTCGTCGGCGGTGTGCCAGTGGAACATGGGATTGTGGAACGATGTGTGCCAGCGCCGCCCCGGGTCTTCGGAGTTGCGGATGATGAGAGGATAGCCCTTCACCACCGCGCAGACGTAATTGCTGGCCCGCCGGGGGCTCTCCGACGGCATCTCCATCACCATGGGCATGAAGATGCAGTCCACGCCCTGCTCCACCAGGTCCCGGATGTGGCCGTGGGCCAGCTTGGCGGGGAAACACACCGTGTCGGAGGGCACGAAGGGGATGCCCCGCTCAAACTGCCTGCGGGAGCTGGGGCGGGAGAGCACCGTGCGGTAGCCCAGGGCGCGGAAGAACGTAGTCCAGAAGGGCATGCTGTCCCAAAACTCCAGGGTGCGGGGCAGGCCGACGGTGATGTTTTTTTCAGAGCCGACCGGCGTCACCGGATAGCTTTTGAACAGCAGGGCCTCCCGCCGCAGATACATGTCTTTGGCCGGAGCGGTTTTGCCCGGCCGGTCCTTGGCGCCGTCCACGGTCTCGCCCCTGGTGCAGCGGTTGCCGGTGACGTAGCTGGCGCCGCTGGAAAACTCCACCAGCGTCCGGCTGCAGTGGTTGGCGCAGTGGGGGCAGGGGACGTTTTCCTTTTGGACGTATGTGAGGCCCCGCAGGGCGTCAAAGCCGATGAAGCGGGAGTGGCCCGCCGCCCCATAGCCCTTGGTTTCGATCTGCCGCTTGGTCAGCAGCGCCGCGCCGATGCAGCCCATCTCGCCGGGATACGGGGCCCGGGTGACCTCCCGGCCCAGGTATTGCTCCAGGGCTCGCAGCACCGCGTCGTTTTTGAAGGTGCCGCCCTGGACCACCACCCGCTCCCCCAGCGCCGCGGTGCCGGAGATGCGGATGACCTTGGTGAAGACGTTTTCGATGATGGAGCGGCAGAGGCCCGCCATGATGTCGTCTGGCTGGCGGCCGTTCTTCTGCTCCGTGATGATGGTGCTGTTCATGAACACCGTGCAGCGGCTGCCCAGGGCCGCCGGATGTTTGGAACGGAACGCCGCCTCGGCGATCTCCTCCGCCGGGATGCCCAGGGAGGAAGCGAAGTTCTCCAGAAAGGAGCCGCAGCCGGAGGAACACGCCTCGTTCAGGGTGATGTTGGTCACAACGCCGCCGGAGAGCCAGATGGCCTTCATGTCCTGGCCGCCGATGTCCAGCACGAAGCCGGCGTCAGGCACATATTTCCGGGCCGCGGCGGCGTGGGCCACGGTCTCCACCGTGTGGAAGTCGGCGCCGAAGCCCTTGGCCATCATCAGCTCGCCGTAGCCCGTGGTGCCCAGGCCCAGGATCTCCAGCCCGACGCCCATGGCGCCGTATTTCTCATACAGCTCCAGCAGCCCCTGCCGGACGACCCGCAGGGGGTCGCCGTGGTTGGGGGCGTAAAAGCGGTCCACCACCCGCTCCTCCCCGTCCAGCAGGACCAGCTTGGAGGTGGTGCTGCCCGCGTCGATGCCCAGCCACACCCGCAGCGTATCGCCGGGGCGCGGCTTGGGCGGCTCCAGGGCCGGAAGGGCGTGGGACATCCTCCAAGCCGCCTGCTCCTCCGGTGTCCGGAAATAGGCCGGGGTGGGGGCGGCGCCGGTCCGCACGGTCTCCGCGTAGCCGTTCAGGGCATGGATGGCAGTCTCCAGAGAGAGGGGTGTCTCGTCCTCCCCGGCGGGGAACAGCTCGTCCACCGCCAGGGCGGCGCCCCGGGCCACCAGGGTCTCCGGGTGCTCCGGGCGGATGATGTCCTCCTCCCGCAGCTCCAGCCGCTGGGCGAACACCTGCACCAGCGTGGGATCGAAGGTCAGGGGGCCGCCCTCGAAGATGATGGGCGCCTTCAGTTCCAGGCCCTGGGCCAGACCGCCGATGGTCTGCTTGACGATGGCATGGAAGGCGGAGAGGGCGATATCCTCCCGCCGCCCGCCGGAGTTCAGCACGGACTGGATATCCGTCTTGGCGAAGACGCCGCAGCGGCCGGAGATGTCATGGACCGTTTTCCCCCGGGCGGCCAGCCCTTCGATCTCCTCCGCGGGGATCTTCAGCAGGGCGGCCACCTCGTCAATGAACGCGCCGGTGCCGCCGGCGCAGCTGCCGTTCATCCGCATGTCCGAGGCGATGAGGCGGCCCTCCGCTTTGTCGTAGTAGAAGAAGATGATCTTGGCGTCCTGCCCGCCCAGCTCGATGGCGGTGCGGGCCCGGGGGTAGAGGGCCCGCACTGCCGCGGCGTTGGCCACGACCTCCTGTATGTAATGGACGCCCATGGCCTCCGCAACGGGCTTTCCGCCGGAGCCGCACACCGCGCCCCGGAACGTCCGGCCCGGGAAGGCGGAGGCCACCTCCATCAGCAGCTGCCGGACGGTTTTGGACTGCTCCGCGTGGTGCCGCCGGTACCGGGAAAACAGCACCGTCTGCCGCTGCGGGTCCAGCACGATGACCTTCGCGGTGGTGGAGCCGATGTCGATACCCAGCCGCAGGGGGCGGGGCTCCTGGTCTCTTTCCTTGATCTCTTTCATTCAAACGCCTCTCAACGATCAAACATAAAAGCATTTGCACAAGCCCGGTCAAAGCCTGGACTTACGCAAATGCTACACAGCAATTGATTTCAAATCAATGGTTTATACGATTTTCTTAACAAAATCAAAACATTTTATAAATTTTATCACGAAAGTTCAGAATTGTCAATTTGAATGTCTCCGCGCGCTTTGAGCCGCCTGCCGCCCCGTCCGGGACGAACGCCGGCGCGGGGCATCAAACCGCCCGCTCACATATGTGATGGGCGGACGGTTTTTCTGTGCCGTCATATCACATAGTCGCCCCCGGCATCGGACCGCACCAGATCCGCCACCGTAATATTGTCCAGATAATCTTTGATGACCCGGTCCAGGCCCTGCCACATGGGCAGCGTGCGGCACTCCGCCGCCCTGGCGCAGGGAGGCGCGCCGGATTCCAGACAGGCCACCGGAGCCAGGGATTCCTCCGTCAGCCGCAGGATCTCCCCCACCGTGTACTGCTCCGGGGACTTTGTCAGCTGGTATCCGCCGCCCTTGCCCCGCAGCCCGTCCAGGAGCCTCGCCTTGACCAAGAGCTTGATGATGCTCTCCAGATACTTCTCCGAAATCTCCTGCCGCTTTGCGATCTCCTTCAGGGGGATGTATCCATCCCTCCGGTGCTCCACAAGATCGATCATGACCCGCAGCGCATAGCGCCCCTTCGTCGAAATCAGCATATCAAACCCCTCCGCATGTGATAAACCTATTATACATTAAGGTTAATAGGTAATCAACCAAAAATTTCTTCCATTCCCTATTGACAAATCCCATCTCCGGGATTATAATCCGTATTAACCTACTTGAAAGGTTGGTATTTTTGATGAAGCAATTCATGCCCGCGTTCCGATGTCGTCCCTGTTGCTGAGCGCATCCCGTACAACAAAACCAACACGGACTTCATATGATTTAGGAGGAACGACTCATGAGTAACATTTACACATCCGCCGATCAGTTGATCGGCAAGACGCCCCTGCTGGAGCTGGTGCACATTGAGAAGAGCGAGGGCCTGGAGGCAAGGGTTCTGGGCAAGCTGGAGTACTTCAATCCCGCCGGAAGCGTCAAGGACCGCATCGCCAAGGCCATGATCGACGACGCCGAGGCCAGGGGGCTGCTGAAGCCCGGCTCCGTCATCATTGAGCCCACCTCCGGCAACACCGGCATCGGTCTGGCCTCCGTGGCCGCCGCCCGGGGCTACCGCATCATCATCGTCATGCCGGAGACCATGAGCGTGGAGCGCCGCCAGCTGATGAAGGCATACGGCGCGGAGCTGGTGCTGACCGAGGGCGCCAAGGGCATGAAGGGCGCCATCGCCAAGGCCGACGAGCTGGCGAAGGAGATCCCGGACAGCTTTATCCCCGGCCAGTTCGTCAACCCCGCCAACCCCGCCGTCCACAAGGCCACCACCGGCCCGGAGATCTGGGCGGACACCGACGGCAAGGTGGACATTTTTGTGGCCGGCGTCGGAACCGGCGGCACAGTCACCGGCGTGGGCGCATATCTGAAAAGCCAAAACCCCGGGGTGCAGGTGGTGGCCGTGGAACCCGCAGGATCTCCCGTCCTGAGCAGGGGCACCCCCGGCAGCCACAAGATCCAGGGCATCGGCGCGGGCTTCGTCCCCGATGTGCTGGACACCAAGGTCTATGACGAGGTCATCGCCGTGGAGAACGACGACGCCTTTGCCGCCGGCAAGCTGGTGGGACATCAGGAGGGCGTGCTGGTGGGCATCTCCTCCGGCGCTGCGGTGTGGGCCGCCATTCAACTGGCCAAGCGGCCGGAAAACAAGGGCAAGACCATCGTGGCCCTGCTGCCCGATACCGGCGACCGCTATCTCTCCACCCCTCTGTTCGCTGATTAAGCCCCTCTCCAAACGCGGGACCGCCGCCATGGGCGGCAGTCCCGCGTCTTCCCTTGCCGGGGCCTCCGGCAGGCATATTTTAAAAAAAGGATTGACAACCGCCGCCAGGTATGGTACATTGTGTATGTGGTTAGTTCAAGCTAACCAAAAGCGCGGCAGCCGGGAGACCGGCCTATATTTTGATCCGGCAGTTAGTTTTATCTAACCGTCGAAGGCAAGGAGGAGGCCCATGGAGCGGAGCTTTGAAGCGGTTCTGGTGACACAGTGCGCCCCCACTTTGGCAGGTGTGAAGCCCGCCAGTCTCTTCCGCTGGCAAGGCAGTGAAACGGCCCGTAAGGCCGCCGCCCACTGGGCCAGGGAGCTGGCTCCCTTCGGCATCGCGGTCCGCATTTTGAAGACCTGTCCCCGGACGGGCGACAGTCTGATCTATCTCTACCGGGCGGGCTGGCTCCGCAAGATCCTGATGGAGCCGTCCAATCTGGCCTTCCTGGCCCGGATGGGCTACACACCGGACCGGGGCTGCAGCGGCCTGCTGGAGCAGCTGTCCGGCAGGCTGTGCCTGGAGCGGGACTTCCCCCACGAGATCGGCGTCTTTCTGGGTTATCCGCTGGAGGACGTGGTGGGCTTCATTGAAAACCAGGGCAGGAATTACACCTGCTGCGGCTATTGGAAAGCCTACGGCGACCCGGCGGAGGCGCAGCACCGCTTCGCCCAGTACCGCCGCTGCACGGAGGTCTGCCGGCGGCGCTTTCAGATG
>JAUNGH010000253.1 GCA_030524605.1 Oscillospiraceae bacterium
GGGGGAGGAGACGGTGCTGGACCTGTACTGCGGCACCGGCACCATCACGCTGTGCCTGGCCCAAAAAGCCAGGCGGGCCATCGGCGCGGAGATCGTGCCCCCCGCCATCGCCGACGCCAGGGAAAACGCCGCCCGCAACGGCGTGGAGAACGTGGAGTTCTTCTGCGGCGACGCGGCGGACATCGCGGCGAAGCTGGAGTCGGAGGGCCTGCGGCCCGACGTCATCACCGTGGACCCGCCCCGGAAGGGACTCAGCCCGGAGGTCATCGCCTCGGTGGCGGGCATGGCTCCGAGACGGGTGGTGTACGTCTCCTGTGACCCTGCCACCCTGGGCCGGGACATCAAACTGTTCGCCAGCCTCGGCTACCGGGCCTCCCGCGCCGCTGCGGTGGACATGTTTCCCGGCACCCGCCATGTGGAGACGGTGGCCCTTTTGAACAGGGAGGACGAGGCAAACGTCTGACAGGCATAAAAAACCAGCCCCGCTTGAAAGCGGGGCTGGTTTTTGTCACTTTGCGTCCTCTCCCTGGGCGGGCTGGATGGGATAGTTGTCCAGCACGTCGAAGAGGTGGGAGTAATCCTGGTTGGCCAGATGCGTGTAGCGGGCCCAGCGCTCACGGCAGTACATCCGGGCCTCGGTCAGCAGCGCCTCCGCCTTTTCGGGGAAGGTCCGTTGCAGGGAGTTGAACCGGACCTCGCCCATGAGGAACTCCCGCAGGTCGTACTTCGGGTCCTTGAAGTCCAGGATGAAGGGGTTTTTGCCCTCCAGCCGCAGCTTGGGGTCGTAGCGGTACAGCACCCAGTAGCCGCTCTTGACGGCCAGCTTGGACTCCTCCTGGGCAAAGGCCATGCCCTTGACAATGCCGTGGTTGATGCACGGCGCATAGGCCACGATCAGGGACGGGCCGTCGTGGGCCTCCGCCTCCCGCAGGGCCTTGATGTACTGGGCGGGATCCGCCCCCAGGGCCACGGAGGCAACATACACGTTCTGGTACTGGGTCGCCAGCATGCCCAAATCCTTCTTGGCGGTCTTCTTGCCGGAGGCCGCGAACTGCGCCACCGCGCCCAAGGGCGTTGCCTTGGAGGACTGGCCGCCGGTGTTGGAGTAGACCTCCGTGTCCACCACCAGGATGTTCACGTCCTCGCCGGAGGCCAGCACATGATCCAATCCGCCGTAGCCGATGTCATAGGCCCAGCCGTCGCCGCCGTACATCCACATGCTCTTCTTCACCAGCTGGTCCTGGGCGCCGCGAACCTTTTCGATCAGTTCGCCGGTCTCGGGACAGTTCTTCAGCGCGTCGATGACGGCGTCACTCAGCTCGATGGTTCGCTCCTTGTCCTCGAAGCCCTCCAGCCAGGCCGTCAGGGCGGCCTTCAGCCCCTCGTCCTTCGTCTCGGCGGCCAGCTCCCGGACCTCCTGGGCCAAGCGCAGCCGCTGCTGGCGGATGCTCAGCACCATGCCCAGGGAGTACTCGGCGTTGTTTTCAAACAGGGAGTTGGAGAGGGCCGGGCCCCGGCCGTTGGGCCTGGTGGTGTAGGGGTAGCTGGGCACGCTGAAGCCCCAGGCCTGGGTGCAGCCGGTGGCGTTGGCCACCACCATCCGCTCGCCGAAGAGCTGGGTCAGCAGCTTCATGTAGGGCGTCTCGCCGCAGCCGGCGCAGGCGCCGGAGAACTCCAGCAGGGGCTGCTCGTACTGGCTGCCCTTGACGGTGAACTTGTTCATGGGGTTTTCCTTGGGGGCGAGGGAGAGGCTGTAGTCCCAGTTGGGCTGCTCGGGCAGCTGGCTTTCCAGAGGCTGCATGACGATGGCCTTCTCCCTGGCGATGCAGGCGGCGGCGCAGCTGCCGCAGCCGGTGCAGTCCAGGGGGTCTACCTGGATGCGGTAGCGCAGGCCCTCGAAGCCCTTGCCCTTGGCCTCCTTCGTCACATAGCCCGCGGGGGCGCTCTGCGTCTCCTCCTCATTCAGCAGGAAGGGGCGGATGGCGGCATGGGGGCACACCAGAGAGCACAGGTTGCAGCCCACGCAGTTCTCCGGCAGCCAGCTGGCCACCTTGGAGGCAAAGCCCCGCTTTTCGTACTTGGAGGTGGACATGGGCACGGTGCCGTCGGCGGCGTCCTTGAAGACGCTGACCGGCAGGGAGTCGCCCTTCTGGGCGTTCACCGCGTTCATGACGGTGCGCACATAGTAGGGGAGGCTGGCGTCCTCCGTCTCCACCTCGTCCGTCAGGCCCGCCCAGCGGTCGGGGATGGACACCTGGTGGATGCCGGTGATGCCCGCGTCCACGGCGGCGCAGTTCATGTTGACCACCTTGTCGCCCTTGCGGCCGTAGGTCTTCTTGATGGCCTCCTTCATGTAGTCCACAGCCTGCTCCGTGGGGAGTACGCCGCTGAGCTTGAAGAACGCGGCCTGTAGGACGCTGTTGGTGCGGTTGCCCAGGCCGATCTCGCCGGCGATGCGGGTGGCGTCGATGGTGTAGAACTTGGCCTTCCGCTGGGCCAGCAGGCGCTTGACCTTGCTGGGCAGGTGGGTCTCCAGCTCCTCATCGGACCAGCTGCAGTTCAGGAGGAAGGTGCCGCCCTCCTTCAGTTCGGTGACGATGTCGTACTTGGCCATGTAGCTCTGGTTGTGGCAGGCGATGAAGTCCGCCATGGTCACGTAGTAGGTGGAGAGGATGGGCGTGTGGCCGAAGCGCAGGTGGCTCT
Source organism: Oscillospiraceae bacterium (assembly GCA_030524605.1). GTDB lineage: Bacteria > Bacillota > Clostridia > Oscillospirales > Oscillospiraceae > Oscillibacter. The sequence continues at coordinate 2,704 of JAUNGH010000253.1, forward strand.
TGGTGACGCCGCCGGACTTCTTGGTGTCGTATTCAAAGTAGGCCTGGACATACTGCTC
>JAUNGH010000014.1 GCA_030524605.1 Oscillospiraceae bacterium
AGGAGAGGACCTCCTCCACCGTCTGGACAAACTCCGGCTCGTTGGCGTGCTTGGTTTTGACATGTTCGATGACACTGCTCAGATATGCGTTCATCACGCTGTTCCTCCTCATCTTCTGTGGAATGACGCCTGAGAATGGCACTCCCCAGGGGTAAAAAGCAGGGAATTTGCTTTTTTGATCCCTGGGGAATGCTGAATTTGTATTCCGCCTTTTCCTCTTCTACGGTTCAACGGCATGCAGGTGGGCGATGGCCCGTTTTGCCGCCGTCATGCGGTCCGGTTCCGGGATGCACTCAACGGACACATAGCCCTGATACCCGATCTCATCCAAGGTACCCAGTATTTTTTTAAAGTCCAGCTGCCCGGAGCCGGGATACCGCCGCGAGTTATCGGCCACATGGAAATATCCGAGCTTTTTTCCGCACATGCGGATGGCCTGGCAGGGGTCCAGCTCCTCAATATTCATGTGGTATGTGTCGAGGTGCACATAGCAGTTATCCAGCCGGTTTTGATCCAAAAAAGTCAGCGTTTCCTCCGCCCTGTTGAAAAGATTCGTTTCATAGTGGTTGATCACTTCCACGACAATGGGAACGTCCTTTTCACGGCTGTAATCGTTCAGCGCCTTTAACCTGCCGCCCAAAAGCTCCAGACATCTCTCGCGGTCGCCCTCCGGCGGAACAGTTCCTTTTACCCAGCCCAGAACAATACCCGCCTGCAACGCGGCCGCCAGGTCGATATAGCGTTTCATTCCCTGCATGCAGGCATCCACGCTGTCCTCGGAGGCATCCAGCAGGCTGAGCTTTCTCTCTGTGTACAGCCGGCCCGTTACCAGCATGCAGATACGCCCCTCTCCACGCGCACTCATCTCGCGGATACGCGCCAAGTCGAATTCTGCAATTTCCCGCGTGTGCATTTCCACAGCATCATATCCAAGGGCCGCCGCCATCCGCATGTTCTCATAGAGATCGCCCGCCAGCGGCAGCGGAGCAGTCATGGGGGACTTCTCTGCAAAAGAAATGCCGTATTTCCACTTTGCCATGGTACTCACATCTCCGTTTCTCAGGCATTTACGCTTTTCGTCTGATTCGGTGAACGGTGTTCGCAGAATCACACGGAATGGATATTCCCGCGGTGTAAAGCAGCGTGTTATTTTTTGTAGATCTTCCGCAGAACATCTTCCGCCGCCTGCATGGTCTCCGCGATATCCTCTCTGGTGTGGCAGGCATTCGTCACCAAGCGCTTGTGCGTGCCAAGGGCGATATAATAGCCGCGGTCGATCATCATGTGGCGGAACAGGTTGGATTTTTCGGCGTCGACACGCTCCAGCATCTCATCGTAATTGTTGAAAGGACCCTTGCCGAAGTAAAGGCCGATCAGGGAACCTTCGTTCTGCACTTCCAGATCGATATCCAGCCGGTTTGCAATATCACGGATCCCCTCAGCAAACCAATCGCCGGTCGCGTTCAGGCGGTCATAAAATCCGGGCTTTTCCAGCTCCTCAATGGTGGCGACTGCCGCCGACGCCAGAACAGGATGGCCGTAATAGGTCGCCTGATATGCGACCGTGCCGCCCTCGTTGGTGTTGAAATAGTCCATGTATTTCCGCTTGCCGGCCACGGCTGCCACAGGATATCCGTTGGCGATTGCCTTGCCCATACAGACGATGTCCGGCGTGATGTCGAACAGCTGGCTGGCACCGCCCAAGCCCAGTCGCCAGCCGGTCACGACCTCATCGTAGATCAGAACGATTCCTTCCTCATCACAGATCTGCCGCAGGCCGCGCATATAGGCGTCCTGCATGCGGAAACAGCCAAACGTGGTGCTGTAAGGATCGACGATGACCGCCGCCACATCGCCGGCGTTGGCCTTCACTTTTTCGCGCAGGTCGTCCAGATCGTTCAGGCGGCAAAGCAGTGTTTTGTTGACGACCTCCATATTCATGCCGGCGGAAAAAGGATCCGGCTTATAGAGGTTTTCCTTCTTGGACAGCACATTCATCAGCACCGCGTCATGCCAGCCGTGGAACGCACCCTGCATCTTGATAAGCTTGTTGCGCCCCGTGCAGGCACGCGCCAGACGGATCGCATGGTAGGTGGCCTCAGAACCGCCGCCGCACATCAGCGCGGCCTCAGCCCCTTTGACGTACTTGCAGATCTTTTCTGCAAGCTGCACCTCGGGCTCAGAGACGCCGATGCCATACAGGTCGTATTTGTCAATGGCTGCTTGCACCTTCTCCTTCACAGCCTTGTTGTCATAGCCCAGAACGATAGGCCCCCACGCCCCCAGATAGTCGATATAGCGCTTGCCGTTCTGATCCCAGAAATAGGCGCCGGAGGCTCTGGAGGTGGAAAATTGAGGCGGATAGTTGCGGATAACGGTGTTAATGCCGCCCGGCATGACCTTTCCGGCTCTTTCAAAAATATCGCTCATTTTGATACCATTCCTTTCTCAGCGCGTGTTGCATCACCTTTTTTCGGCTGTGACCAGCATCCAGTCATGGATTGCATTCGCAGACTTCAGAACGTCCTCAAGTACGATCTGTTCTGTGGAGGAATGGGCGTGCATCCCGTCTCCGGGGCCGAACGTGACCGTGGGGATCCCCAGCACTTCCTGGTAAAAGTACATATCGCTCAGCGCCTTTTGCGGCGTGACCTCTCCGGAATAGCCGTTTGCCTTCACGCACGCGGCAAAGCTGCGCACAAAATCACTGTCAAAGTCGCCCACAGAGCATTCACGGTCAAACACAAATTCACAGTCCACAGACTTGCGCAGCTCATCATCCGCGTCAAACGCCGCCCGGATACGGGCCTTCATCTCGCTGTTGCTGGAATTGGGCAGGACCGCCACAGAGGCGTAGGCCACGGCAACCGGCGGGACCTTGGAGGGCCAGTCGCCCAGATGGACCATGCCCACATTCAGCGGAGGAAGATAGCCCTCGTAGTGCAGGGGCGGATTCGTCCGGCACTCCTCGCGGTACGCGTCATGGACCTTCTTGAGCGTTGTATAGGCCCGCAGAAACAGGTCAAAGGAACTGATGCCCTTTCCCGTGTGGATGGCAGCCGTATGGCAGGAGGCGCCATGGCAGGTCAGCTTCACCCACAGTCCGCAGCGGTGTGTGGGATAGATGCGGCCAAAGGTCGGCTCCAGAACGACGGCGGCCTGACCCTTGTAGGTCTTGTCTTTCGTAACGGCCAAAGCGCCGTTTCCGCCGATCTCCTCCTCGCAGACAAGATGTCCCACAACATCGAACGGCAGCTTGACGCCCTGCATGCTGAGCAGCCTGAAAACCGTATAGATCGCGGCAATGGAGCCCTTGTCATCGCAGGCCCCCAGGCCATACAAAACGCCGTCTTTGATTGTGGGCGTCAGCAGATAGGCGTCGTCCTCGCTGGCTGTCACCGTATCCATGTGGGCATTGATATAGATGGGCTCCTGCTCTCCGGTGCCTTTCCAAACGACCTCAACGTTGAAGTGCCCCGTGTAGTCATGTTTGTCCAGGGGGCCCGGGCACCACAGGGGATTGTCCATCAGCGAATTGTCCATCATCAGTTTGCGGACGGTCACTCCCTCGATTTTGGAAAATGCGTCATAGCAGTACTGCGCCGCCTCCTGCTCTTCATTGGGATAAGACCGGATCGCTACGAAATGGAACAGGAAATCCGTTACGTCCGCCCGCAGCTTTTCCAAGGCCATCGGGTCCATTTTGTTCTCAATCATGTGCGTCACCTCTTTTATGTTGTACGGCGGAGGTCCTCGGCTTACTTTCCGCCGCCCAGATAGCTTTTTTTCACGTTTTCATTAGCCAGCAGATTTTCCGCAGTATCCTCCAAAATGATGTTGCCAGTCTCCAGAACATACCCCCGGTGCGCGATTTTCAGCGCCGCATTCGAGTTCTGCTCCACCAGCAGCACGGGGATGCCATCCTCATTGATCTTCTTGATGATTGAAAAAATATCCGCGATGACCAACGGTGCCAGGCCCAGGGAGGGCTCGTCCATCATCAGGATCTTCGGATGCTGCATCAGGGCGCGGCCCACGGCCAGCATCTGCTGTTCGCCGCCGGACAGCGTACCGCCCGCCTGCTTATGCCGCTCCAGCAGGCGTGGGAACAGATGGTACACGTAATCCAAGTCGTTTTGGATCTGCGCCTTGTCCGCACGCAGGTAGGCACCCATCATCAGATTCTCATAGACGGTCAACTGGGAGAATATCCGGCGCCCCTCCAGGCATTGGGCAACGCCGCGTCCTGTGATTTTGTGGGGACTCATCCTGGTAATATTCTCGCCGTCCAATCGGATCTCGCCTTTGGTAATGCCATGGACCAGACCCGAGATCGCTCCCAGCGTCGTGGATTTGCCGGCGCCGTTGGCGCCGATCAGGCAGACGATCTCCCCCTTGTCCACATGGAGGGACACCCCGTGCAGCGCACGGATGGCGCCGTAGGAAAAGTGCAGGTTTTCAACTTCCAGCAGTCTTTCAGCCATTCTCCTCACCTCCCAAGTACGCGGCAATGACCTCGGGATGGTTCTTGATATATGCCGGCTCGCCAAACGCAATCTTTTTCCCGTAGTTCAGCACGCAGATCGTATGGGTAATCGCCATAACCAGACTCATGTCGTGTTCCACCAGCAGCACGGTGATGCCGCGGTCCCGGATCTTCTTGATGTCCTCGCTCAACTCAATCTTTTCCGTGTTGTTCATGCCCGCCGCCGGCTCGTCCAGCAGAATCATCTTGGGGTTGCTGGCCAGCGCCCGGGCGATTTCCAGCCGTCTCTGCTGCCCATAGGGCAGGCTGCCGGCCATTTTGTCGGCCAGGGGACTCAGGCCCAGAAAGTCCAATGCCTCCAGGCTTTTCTGGCGAATAATTTCTTCCTCCCGGCGCATGGCGGGCGTCCGGAAAATGACGGAGGCCAGGCTTGCCTTGCTCCAGTTGTGACAGCCGACTTTCACATTTTCCAGAACCGACATATCCTTGAACAAATTGATATTCTGATAAGTTCTGGCAATTCCCAGTTCATTGACCTGGTAAGGCTGCAAGCCGTCGATACGCCTGCCGTCAAACCATACCTCGCCGCTGGTGGGCTTGTACACGCCGCTGATTACGTTGAAAAGCGTCGTTTTTCCAGCTCCATTGGGGCCGATCAGCCCAAAGATGGAGCCTTTCTCCACTTCAAAGGAGACATCCTGATTTGCGTACAGTCCTCCGAACCGCAATGTCACCTCGTTCAGCTTAAGCATGCTGTTCGTCCTCCTTTCGCTTCATCAGGCGCTTTTTGATATTGCCGGCCAGGCCGGCAACGCCATTGGGCATGAAGAAAAGCACCACGATGATCAGGATACCGTATACCAACGCCTGCGCGTTTCCCAGGAACTGCAGCCAGTCCTGAATGAAAATCAGGACAGCGGCTCCGATGATCGGGCCGGAATAGCTTCTGATGCCGCCGAAGAGCAGCATCGTCATCAGCAGGACGGAGAGCGTGGAGCTGAAGGACTCCGGGTTCACATATCTGACGTTGTAGGAAAAAATCGCGCCGGACATTCCCGCCAGGGCGGCGCTCAACGTAAACGCCATCATCTTGTACTTTCTGACGTTGATTCCCATGCCATTCGCCGCGTGCGCATTCAGGCGGATTGCCTGGAACGCGCGGCCCACTCTGGAGTTGACGATGTTCCGCTTCATGATCATCACCAGAATCAGCAGAATCAGGGCGAAGATAAACAGCGCCTGCATGGAGCGCAGCTCCAGCCCGAATACCCGCAGCGGCACAACATTCAGCCCCTGATAGCCGTGGGTCACCTCTCTGGCGGCGCCCACAAATGTATAGACAACCCAGCCAAACGAAATCGTCATCAGCGACAGAAAGTGCTTTTGGAGCTTGGAGGCGGGATAAGAGAGCATCAACCCAAACAGGGCCGCGACGATGATTGCGGCGGCAAACGCCAGCAGGGGGTCCCATCCCAGATCCGTGCTGAGCAGCGCCGCCGTATAGGCGCCGATGCAGTAAAATGCCGCATGACCGAAGGATATCTGTCCTGAGTAACCAAAGCAGAGGTCCAATCCGGTTACGACGATGCCGTATGTAGCGATATTGCAGAGGAGCTGCGCGTAGTAGTTGTTTGGCAGCATCAAAATAACTGCCGCCGCGGCAACACACATGACGAGCACAAGCTCCCATCGTTTTTTTAGTGCCTGTATCATGTTCTTTCTCCTTTTCAGCTCTTGGTTTCAGGCGCTTCGCTCACTCCAGAATCTCCGCCTTCATCAATCCCTGCGGCATGATCGTCATAAAGATGATCAGCGCCAGGAACGAGATGGTCATGGAGTACTGGGAGGAGATAAACAGGCTTACCAGAGCCTCCAGCACGCCGAAGATCAGGCCGCCGATAACGGCGCCCAGCATATCGCCATACCCGCCGACCACCGCGCCGGCAAACGCCTTTGTGCCGATCTGCGACCCCAGAACCGTGGTCAGGCCCAGAGCCGGGCCGATTACGCAGCCCAACGCACCGCAGATCGCGGCGGAGATCCCCCAGGTCACGGACTTGGTCACGCCCACATTGATGCCCACCGCGCCAGCGGCGCGGGCATCCAGTGCGGCGGCACGCATGGCCGTTCCAAATTTGCTCTTCTTCAGGAAAAAATGCAGGGCCAGCATGCAGACCACTGCGACCGCCAGCGCCACCAGCTTTTCGGGAGGCACTGCGGTGCCCAGGACCTTCACGCTCAGAACGTCTTTGAAAATCGGGGGTGCAGACTGTGTCTGACTGCCCCAGATCAGCATGCTGCCGTTTTGCAGCACGATGGAAACCGCCAAGGTGCCCAAAATGACATATGCAGACTGTGCGCCACGGCTCAGCAAAGCGTTGACGACGCCGCGCTCCACGCATACGCCCACGGCAAACATGCACACCATGGTCAGCGGCAGCGCAAGGAAGAAATTCATGCCCACATATTTGGTGAGCGTCATCCCGATGAACGCCCCCACTGTCAGGAAATCTCCCTGGCTCAGGTTCAGGGATCCGGACGCTTTGTAAATCAGGCTGTAGCCCAGTCCAACGCCGCCGTATATGCCGCCCATGACCAGTGCTGAAATAATCGTACTAATCAATAATTCCATGCAGTTACCTCGCTCATTGATGCGAAGAATGGTATGCCAAACCGTCAGCATACCATTCTTCTGACATCGATTCCTCAGTTTTCAAAGATACATGCTGGTCAACTCCGGCTTTAACCAACCTCTGCGAGATAGTCCTCCAGCAGGATGTTCTTGCCATTGTGCACGGCAAATCTTCTCACGGAGAACAGGCCGTCACCGCTCAGGCCAGTGTAATCAAAGACACCGCCGATGCCCTCGTAGTCGTTGATCTGCACCAATGCGTCACGGATTTGCTGGGGATCAGAGGGGTTTTCACAGTTCTTCATGGCCTCAAACAGCAGGCAGGCGCCGTCATAGGCACGGTAAGCCGTATCGGACACCACCATTTCGCCGTACTTCTCCACATATCTCGTCAGGAAGTCCTTCTCCACGTCGTTCAACGCCTCGTCCACCTCGTCGGGGATCACGTAGGGCGAAACAAAGATCAAACCCTCAGCGGCATCGCCGGCCACATTGCGGATTTCGGAGCTTGCGCAGCCCTCAGGTCCCAGCAGATAGCCGTCATAGCCTCTGGACTTGATCTGTCCGATGGCGATGGAGGCCTCGTTGGTGTTGCTGTACATCAGGATTGCGTCGGGATCGGCGGCGATCAGCTTGGCGATCTGAGAGCTGTAATCCACGTCTGTGGAATTGTAATACTCCTTGGCCACCATGGTGATGGCGCCGTTCGCTGCCGCGACGCTCTTGTCGACCACCGCCATGCCGCTCTCGCCGTACTCACTGTTGACCACCAGCGCTGCAAAGGTTTTGATGCCCAGTTCGACCATGGTATCCACCAGGGTGGAGTTGACGTAGTCGCCGTTGATGCCGGAGCGGAACGTATACTCCGCGCCGATATTGGTCAGGCTCGCGGAAACGCCGCTGCCGATCTGGACGATGCCAGCCTCTTCTGTGATGGGCATCGTCGCCTTCAGATCAGGAGAGGATGCGGGGGCAATGATCGCGCAGACCTTGTCCACCTCCACCAGCTTCGTGACCACCTGTTTTGCGGTCTCCTGGCTGCCCTTTTCATCGTAGGTAACAAGCTCGATAGGCCGGCCATTGATGCCGCCCTCAGCATTTACCTTGTCAACTGCGATCTGGACACCATTGGTAATGTTCTGCCCCAGCAGAGAGGAAGGCCCGGTTAAATAAGAATAATGCCCGACCACAATGGGCTCGTTAGACGCAGCATCGCCGCTGCCGTCCGCGTTGGCAGGCGCAGCCGTATTTCCTCCGCAAGCAGCTAAAGACAAAGACATGAGGACCGTCAGTGCAAGAGCCAGTACTTTCTTTAACATTGTGTTTTCCTCCTTTAATTGTTTGTGCCTATTTCAGAACCACACAGCATCCGAATCGGCAGATTGAACTATTCGGCCATACAAACCCGCCATTTGTGGTCATTTGGCCTTGTTCATGCAATTATTATACCGGCTGATCCCCTTCCGGGATATAAACAAAGCCCCGGTCTTTTTGAAAAAAACCAAAATTTTTTGAAAAATTTCTTCGCATTTTAGCAAAATTTTTGGAATTTTCTATTTTACGCCTTAAAAATTTCAAAAGCATGGTAAGATAAATAAAATGTTTTCGTTCTTTCGCACGCAAAGGCTGTACGGGAGGTGCCACATGATCGACCGTTATTTTATGCGGCAGACCAGTCTGCGGAAAAAGCTGATGAGTATTTTGATTATCCTTACCATCATCCCCTTTTCGATTATTTTCCTCTTTGTATATATCCAGCAGTCCAAAATCATAGATAAGACGATCTCCAATGTTGCAAATCAGGAATTTCAGCTTCTGGAAGACCATCTCAATTCAACGCTCTCACAGGCGGTGGAGACCTCCTCCCGCTTCTTTTTGGATGAGGATATCGCAAAGCTGCTTGCCTGGAAGCCAGAGAGTCCGGAGGATACAGCGCTGCGCGGGCAGCAGCTGGATGCATGCATGCGCCGGTACTCCACCAATATCTCCGCCGTCTCTTACTATACCGCGCTTTTGGATATGGACGGCGGCGTCTACGGCACCGGTCTTTTGCTGGACGGCCTGACATATGACCAGATACGGGACCGTCCCTGGTTTTCCCGCTTTTCCCGGTCTTCCCTGGAGATCATCTGGGCCACAGATGATTTTTTGGACGCATACTTTGTCTCGTCACACACCTCCTGCGTTTACGTGATCCGCCAAATCAAGGACCTGAACACATGGGAGTCCCGCGGTCTTCTGATCCTGGCGATTCCCAGCAACCAGCTCATCAAGGTCAGCATCGGCTATGTGCAAAACGGGCAGAATTTTTACGTGCTCAACAACTCTCAGGTCCTCGCATACGTGGATTTCCTCGACTTCGGGAATGACTTTGTCCCCTCCCATCCGGAGATTTCCTCTGTCACCGCCAGCTCTTTCACGGCCTCGGTCAACGGCAAAAAATATCTGGTCAACACGGATATCCTGTCCCGGACACAATGGATTATCATCACCTACACAGATTACGCAGCACAGATGCATGCGTTTCTCTCCACACAAATCCTCTATTTTCTGCTGGTGGCCGCATATCTTATCCTGGCATTTTTCCTCTCCAATCGCCTGTCCAAGAGTTTTCTGGCCCCCATTAAACATCTGCACCAATCCATGCAGGCTGTCAAAAACGACGGCCTGCGGACGGTAGCCGAGGTCAGTTCCTGCGACGAGATCGGCGACCTGGCCGTTCAATTCAATGACATGCTGGAGCAGATCAACATCTTGATGGACAACATCGTCCAGGAACAGGAGACCAAACGGAAAAGCGAGATCATGGCACTGCAGGCGCAGATCAATCCCCATTTCATTTACAACACGCTGGCTTCCGTCCGGTATATGATCTATAAGGGCGATAAGGAAAATGCGGACCTCGTTATACTGTCCCTCATCAAGATCATGCGAAATGCCATTTCCAGCCAGGAGACACTAAACACAATTGAAAAAGAGCTGGATATTTTAAAAAGCTATATCTCCATCCAGCAATTTACGTTCGACGCTCCCATTGATGTGCAGTTCGATATCCAAGACGGCATCCAGGGCTGCTACATTTTGAAAATGATCCTGCAGCCCATTGTGGAAAACGCTATTCTCCACGGTCTCAAGCTCAAGCGGGGCGACAAGCGGCTGATTATCAAAGGATATTGTGTCGATGATGATATTGCGTTTCAAATTATCGACAACGGCGTTGGCTTTGATGTGTCTCTGCTCTCCGACAAGCCAAACAATACCGCAGTCCACTCCAATATCGCCATCAACAATGTATCCAGCCGTCTTCGTCTCTATTTTGGCAGCCGTTCCAGCCTTACCATTAAAAGCGCCCCTGGAGAAGGGACCTGTGCCACCATCCGCTTCCCACACATTCAGGAGGAGGAATTTACCGTCTATGAACATATTGATCGTTGACGATGATGCCGTTATCAAAAGATGGCTGTCCATGTTGCTGACACAGCTTGACACATACGAAAAAACCATTTTCGAGGCATCTGACGGTGTTGAAGCGCTGGAAATATGCCAAGCTCATCACATCGACTTGGTGATCTCCGACATTATGATGCCGCGCATGAACGGTCTGGAACTGCTCCAGCATCTGAAAGCACAGTTTCCCCACGCCCGGCTTGCCGTCCTCAGCTCTTACGACGACTTTGAATATGTCCGCAAAGCCCTTAAAATGGGCGCATTGGACTATATTCCAAAAGCGGACATGACCATCCAGGATATCTCCATGCTTCTGGAAAAAACGATCTGCAGCTTTGAAATGGAACATATGCTTACCGCAAAGCCCGCCGCGGAAAACGGCGCCTATACCACACAGGAACAGAATTTTCAGGCGTACCTGGAAAATCCCTCTCCTGATGGGTTTTTGTTCGCGGACGAAAAAAGCCCCTCCTCCGCCGCCGTTGATCTTTGCATCGCTATTTTCAAGCTTCGGGGGCAAAAACAGGAGCCATATACCTCCACAGTCCTGAATATCTGTGAAAGCCTGCTGAAAAGCGAGGGGCGTCCCGGTATCTGCTTCCCTTGGCACAAGCAGCTGTATGTGATGATCTACCAGTGTTCCAGCCCGATCAGCGAATACCAGGAGGAGGAATTTCTGCGGCTGTTTACCACCATTGACCAGGACCTGGAAAAATATATATACCTTCCTGTCGGCCTGTGCATCAATGTGTTCTGCCGGAAGGGAAAGCAAATTCGCAAGTCGTTCTTTCAGGGTGTCGACGCCTTGCAGAAAAAGGAATACTACGATCTTCCGCAGGTCCCGCCTTTGGACTCCTCCGCAGCGCCGGATTCTATCTCCCTTCGAAAAGAATGGCTGAAGATGCTGGAGCGGCTTTTGGACAGGGAGGAGTACGAAGCCGCTTTGCAACGGCTTCGGGCATATATTGAGGAATGCCATCAAAAGCAGACCGCGCCTTTCATCATCAAGAAGAATTGTTCTGCGGCACTGTATGTATTGATCGCCAACGCACTGTTTATCAGCGCCCATGACCATAGTCTGAGGAATCTGGAGGGCATGGACGAAAAGCTCAAAGCCGTTGAAAAACGCCAGCAGCTAGAAGCATGGGTCGCGGAATTGTGCGAGAAATACCAAAACTACGTCAACGCTAACTCTCAGAGGCTTTCTCCCGCCATCCGCGCAGCGATTGTGTATATCAATGAGAATTACCATCAGAAAGTATTTCTAACTGACATCGCAAAGGCGGTTTTCATGAACCACACCTATCTTTCACAGCAATTCAAAAAAGAGGTCGGGCTTAGTATTCCCAAATACCTGGAGCAAGTCCGCATCAATAAGGCACTGCTTTTGATCCGGTCCGGTGACTACTCCATTTCGGAGGTGGCGGAGCGGGTTGGCTTTTCCAACCAGAATTATTTTTCCAAGGTGTTTAAAAGCGTTACCGGATTCTCCCCGATGAAATACAAAAAATCTCCCTAGCACTCCGGACAGTTCCAAACGTCCTCCTAAGCCTGCAAAAAGGAGCTGCCGCCCTTTCGGACGGCAGCTCCTCTGTTATGCTATTGCGCCTCCGCGGGGGCAGGCTCCTCCCGGGGCAGCTGCTTTTTCTTTCTGCGGAAATGCTTGGGCAGGTCGTCGATGACCGAGTAGTACACCGGCGTGAACAGCAGCGTCACCACGGTGGAGATCACCATGCCGCTGATCATGACGATGCCCATGTCGCTCATCATCTCGTTGATGTCCCCAATGCCCAGGGCCATGGGGACCATGGCCAGAACGGTGGTCAGGGTGGTCATCATGATGGGGCGGATACGCAGGGGGCAGGCCTTCAGGATGGCATCCTCCCGGCTCTCGCCCATCTCCCGGCGGATCTTGATGTACTCCACCAGGATGATGGAGTTGTTGACCACGGTGCCCGCCAGCATGATGAGGGAGACCAGGGAGATCATGGACAGGTCCCGGCCCGTAATGGGCAGGGCGAACAGCGCCCCGGTGAAGGCCACCGGCAGGATCATCATGACGATGACCGGCATCAGGAAGGACTCAAACTGGGCCGCCAGCACGAAGTACACCAGGCCCAGGGCCACCAGCAGCGCCAGCAGCAGGTCGGAGAAGCTCTCCATCATATTGGAGTAGCTGCCCGTCAGCTGGGCGGTGTAGCCCTCCGGCATCCGGTAGCTGTCCAGAAGCTCCATGAGCTGCTTGGTCATCTGGGTGGCGTTGCCGCTGATGGTGTCGCCGGTGATGGTCACCTGGCGGGACTGGTTCACGCGGGTGATGGTCTGGGGTGCCTGGACGATGGACACGTCGGCAATGGAGCTCAGGGGCACATAGCCGCCCATGGCGGTGGCCACCGGCATGGAGCGCAGGGCGTCCAGACTGGCGGCGGCGGAGCCGTCGCCCTTGACCACCACGTCCAGCTCCTTGTTGTCGATGGTAACAGTGGTGGCGGTGTTGCCGGTCAGTTCCGCACGGACGGCGGCGCCCACCTGGGCCGCCGTCAGGCCGTACTGGGCGGCGGCCTCCCGGTTCATGGTGACCTCCACCTGGGGCACCTGCTCCGCCACGGTGCTGGTGACATCCACGGCGTCCTCCAGCTTCTCGATCTCTTTGATCAGGTCGCCGGCGATCATGGTCAGGGTGTTGTAATCGTCGCCGCTGATCTCCACGCTGATGTCGCTGCCGCTCATCATGGCGGTCATGTCGGAGGTGGAGACGGTGATCTCACAGCCCGCGATATCCGCCAGGGGCGCCCGCAGGCTGTCCGCCACGTCGCTGCTGCTGCGGCTGCGGTCGCTGCGGCCCACCAGGTTCAGCGTCACGGAGGCGGCTTCCGGCTCGCAGGTGTAGTACAGGTTATCCAGCTCCGGCACCTGGGCCTGGGCAATAGACACCACCCGGTCGGCGATGGCGGAGGTCTCGTCGATGTCCGAGCCGATGGGGGTGCTGATGGAGACCACCACCATGCTCTGGTCCATGTCCGGCAGCAGCACCATATTGGTGGAGAGGCAGCTGATGATGAAGACCGCCACCAGCCCCACGGAGGCCAGCATGCCGGTTTTCAGATGGTGGACGAAGTAGTCCAGCAGCCGGATGTAGCGGTCATAGAGCTTTCTGATCCACCGGCCGCAGCGCTCCACAACGGGGTTGGGCTTTTTACCCGCCCGCTTCAGCTGCTGCGCCCGGACCTTGTCCGTGTCCAGCAGCATGTAGCACAGCAGCGGCACCCAGGTCAGGGCGATGATCAAAGAGCCCAGGATCAAAAACGCGATGGTCAGGCAGAAGTCCTTGAACAGCATACCCGCCATGCCGCCGGTGAGCCCCAGGGGCAGGAACACCGCCACCGTGGTCAGGGTGGAGGCCATGACGGAGGTGGTGACCTCCCTGGTGCCGTCCACACAGGCGCTCATGCGGTCGTGGCCCTCGGCGGCAAAGCGGTAGATGTTCTCCAGCACGACGATGGAGTTGTCCACGATCATGCCCACACCCATGGCGATGCCCCCCAGGGACATCATGTTCATGGTCAGGTCGAACACGTTCATCAGCACGAACACCGCCAGGATACACACGGGCATGGACACGGCGATGGTCAGCGTGGCGCCCCAGCGGCGCAGGAACAAAAACACCACGATGGCCGCCAGGGCCACGCCCAGCACGATGTTCTGCAGGGCGGAGTCCACGATCAGGTTGATGTAGTCGGAGGCCAGATACGGCGCGGCGTAGTGAATGCTGGGATTCTCCGCCGCCAGCTCCGCCAGCCGCTTTTCCACGGCCTCGGAAGTGGCCACCTCGTTGGCGCCGGACTGCCGGGAGACCTGGAGCACCACGCAGGGGCTGCCGTCCATGACGGCGATGGTGTCCGTGTCCTGGGCGGCCAGGGTCACGTCCGCCACCTCGCTGAGGCGGACGCTGCCGCCGGTGGGCAGGGCCACCAGCATATTGGCCACGTCCTCCACGGACTGGAACTTGGCGTCGGTGGAGACGGTCAGGGTCTTGGAGCCGTTGCGCATGTCGCCGCCGGGGTACAGCAGGTTCTCCGCCGCCAGGAACTGGGAGATGTAGCTGTTGGAAAGGCCGAAGCCTGCCGCCCGGGCGGGGTCGATCCGCACCTCGATCTGCTGCTCCACACCGCCGCTGACGGTGACGGAGGCCACACCGTCGATGCGCTCCAGAGCGGGGGCGATGGTGTCCTCCGCCAGGGACTGGAGCGCCGCCAGATCGTCGCCCATCAGGGCGATGACTGCGGAGGGCATCAGGTCGCTGAGGTTCATGTTGACGATGATGGGGTCCATGGCGCCGTCCGGCAGGGAGAGCATGTCAAACTTCTCCCGCAGCTTGGTGGCGGCGATATCCAGGTCCGTGTCCTCCACATAGGTGATCTGCACCTGGCTGACGCCGTCCGACGAGGTGGAGGACACCTCGTCCACGCCGGGGACGGACATGATGGCCGTCTCCAGGGGGCGGGTCACCAGCTCCTCGATGTCGCTGGGGGTGGCGCCGTTGTAATAGCACAGGACCAGCGCCATGGGCGCCTCCATGTCCGGCAGCAGGGACATCTGAAGCTGGGTGGTGAAGACCACGCCGAAGATGCCGATCATGATGACCGCCAGCAGCGTCGTCACCTTATGCCTGATGCAAAATTTTGCCGTACTCATCCGCCGTTATGCCTCCCCGGCAGGGGCCTGTTCATCCGCTGCGTCAAACTGCGTGTTCTCCTCCGTGACGATGCGGACCGGGTCGCCGTCGGCCAGATACGCCTGGCCCACCGTCACCAGCTGCTGGCCCTCCGTCAGGCCGGAGGTGACCTCGGTGACGCCGCTGCCGGTCAGGCCGGTGGTGACCTCCACATAGCGGGCGGTGCCGTCCTCCACCACGTAGACATACTGGATATCATTGCTGGTGAGGATGGCCTCGGTGGGCACCACGACGGCGTTCTCGGAAACGTCGGTGTGGAAGGTGACGTCGGCAAACATGCCGGAAAGCAGGTCCGTCACATCGGCGGGCACCGTCAGGGTGACGGTGTACAGCTTGGTCTGCATGTTGGCTGCCCGCTCCACGGAGCGAATCACGGCGGTGAAGCTCTTGTCAATGGCGCTGACGTACACATCCGCCGTATCCCCCGCGGCGATCTTGGGCACCAGCGCCTCGGACACGGAGGCCGTGACCTTCATCTGGTCCGCGCCGTCGATGACCGCCAGGGGCATGGAGTTGGAGATGAAGCTGTTCTCCACGGCGTTCATCGTCACCAGGGTGCCCGCCTGGGGAGCGATGACGTTGCCCTCCTGATCCACATTCTCCAGGGCAGTGTCCAGCTGCTCCAGGCCGCTCTTGGCGTTCTGGATGCCGGCCTCCAGCTGGCCCAGGGCGGAGTTCCGGCCGGCCACGGCGTTCTGGTAGTTCAGCTCCGCCTGGTCGATCTCCAGCTGGGAGGCGGCGCCGATCTCAAACAGGGCCTTGGTGTTGTTCACATTGTCCGCCGCCATGGAGACCTGCTTGTCCAGAATGGCCTTCTGGTCCTGGTAGCTCTGGACGGCGGAGTTATAGCTGATGCGGGCGGCGTTATAGCTGGCAAGGGAACTGCCCAGATCCAGGGTGCACAGGATGTCCCCCGCCTGCACCAGGTCGCCCGCCTGGGCGTACACCGCCGTGCACTTGGCGGCGGTTGCAATGAGGATGGTGGACTCGCTGTCCGCGGAGATCTTGCCGGAGACCTTGTTCTCCGTGGCGATGGTGTCGGCCCTGACCGTCTCCACCTGGACGGCGACGCCCGCGGCGGTCTGTTCCTCCTCCTGCTCCTGGCCGCCGCAGGCAGTCAGGGACAGGGCCAGGACGGCGGAGAGCATAAGCGCGATGATACGGCTGCGTTTCATATGATATGGGTCCTCCTATCTCAGTTCAGGATGCCGTGCTGCACGGCCCAGCAATAGGTGTTGTAATTGGAGAACAGCTCGTTGGCAGAGGTCTTGACCGTCTCCTCCGCCGCGTGCAGGTCGTCCCCGGCGCTCAGTAGCGCGTTTTTGGAAATGGTCCCCTGCTGATACTTCAGTTCCATGGCCGCGTAATCGCTCTGCTCACAGGCCAGGGAGATCTTGGCCGCCTCCCAGATCTGCTTGCAGTCCAGCACCTGGGCGTACAGAGCCCGGAACCGCAGCTCATAGTTTTGAACGGTGTTGTTGTATGTATACTGGGCCGCGTTCCAGGTGTGCAGCGCCTGCTTGGACTTCAGGCTGGTGCTGCTGTAGCTGTAGTTGTCCTTGAAGTCCTCCCTGGCGTCCTCCAGGGTCTTGGCGGCGTCGCGGAGCTCCCAGCTCTTTTCCTTTGCCGCCAGCAGGTCGGCCTCCAGGTCCATGGCGGCGATCTGCTTTTCCGTCACCGCCGGCACAGGTCCCAGCCGGATCTCGCCGGTCTGCTCCGCGCCCAGCAGCATCTCCAGCTGGTACTTATAGGTCTTGATGTTCATCCGCAGGGTCTCCAGCCCGCTGACAAGCGACGCCTGCCCCGCCTTGGTCTGGGAGAGCTGCAAAGCGGAAATCTGCCCCATCTGATACCGCAGCTCCATCTCCTCCACAGTGCGGTCCAGAGCCGCCAGCTGCCGCTGGAGATTGGCCTCCTGGGTCTCCATGGAGACCAGCGCCACATAGGTGGCCTCGCCGGCCATGACGATCTGGTCCTGGAGGTTGTTCAGCTGGCGCACAATGTCGGCGTTGTCCTCCTGCATCTCGCCGTCCTTGATGGCGTCGAACTGATCCCGGACGGCGTCGTAAGCCTGGTCCAGCTGGTTGTAGGTCTTGTCCTTCGTGTAGTCTCCGCCCAGGTATTCCGACGGGGTCATCACAATGCCCCACTGGGTCTTGGCGATGGAGTTGAGCTGCTTGCGCAGATCTTCGTACAGGTCGTCGTAGTCGATGTCCTCGATGCTGCGGACGCTCTCCTCCAGTGTCAGGATCTGCAGATTGTTTTCCCGCATCCGGCGCTCCACGTTTTCAAAGGACACGGTGCCCAGCTCGTCGGGCACGATCTCCGCCGCTTCCGTCAGCGTCTCGCCGGTCTCCGGGTCCACCTCCGGTTCCGCGTCCGGACCCGCGGGGGAGGGAATTTCCGTCTCCCCGCCTTCTTCGGGCGCCTGCGCTTCCGCCCCGCCGTCTTCCGCGCCGGTGGTCTCCGCCGTCCCGGCGGTCTGGTCCTCCGTCCGCTCCCGGCTCTCCTCGCCGGCCAGGGCCGACACCGCGCACAGAGACAGTGTCAGTGCCAGCACCAGCAGCAGGGCAACGATCTTCTGTTTCATAGGCTCCTCCTCAATCAGGCTTTTCCAGGCAGTCCGCGCGCAGGCTGCCGCATTTGATGATCTCCAGGCGCTCTACCAGCTCCCGCCGGTATTCCGCGCTCCGCTCGGGCTTCGTCAGGCTGTCCATCATGGCGGTGCCGAGATTCAGCGTCGCCATGGAGAACACCCGCCGCACAAATTCCCGGTCCTGCTGCCGGAGCCGGGAGGTGTCCAGCTGCCCCAGCAGCGCCTCCAGCGGTTTCGGCGGCAGCCCCGCCGCCAGCTTCTCCAGATCCAGGCCCACGTTGATCTGCACCATGCGGATAAACCGCTCCAGCAGGGGGTTGCATTCCTTCTCCCGCCTCTCGCAAAAGCTGTCGTAGGCCAGCAGCTGCACCCGGAAGATGTCACCCTCCGCCTGGGTGAGCAGCCTGGCGAATGCCTGCACGAAATGGTCCCGGATGTCGCTCAGTAAGTAGGCAAACAGGTCGGTCTTTCCGGTAAAGTACTGGTAAAAACTGCCCCGGGGGATCCCCGCCCGCCGGATGATCTTGTTGATGGACGCGTCCGAGTAGGGAACGGCGGTGAATTCCTCCCAGGCCGCGTCCAGAAAACGGTTCCGCTTCTCCTCAGGCAGGCGGAGAAACGTCTCTGTACACATGGGTATGCCTCCTTGCAAAAATGACAAATTGTCGTTTTGTGACAATCTGTCACCGATTATACGGAACTAACCCCTGTATGTCAATTGGTTTTTCCTGTAATTCCTGTTAAAATTCTGTGAATTTCAGCGGCATCACAGACAAAAGCGGGGAACGGCCGGACAGCCGTTTCCCGCTTTTGCCAGATGCTCTTTTCAAGACGGACGGATACCGCCCCGACGCCCCGGTGCAGCGCCGCCGCCAGCAGCCCCAGAGGGACGGACAGGCGGTACAACCCATAGAACACCGGGAAGGCCAGCAGTGTCAGCCACCCGGAATGGCGGCTGCGGCGCAGGAGCCGCACCCAAGGAGGCGCCGGCAGGTAAAACGCCAGCACGGCGGGCACATACCAGTTGAAGCTGCCGGGGATGCGAAGCCAATAGTGGACTCCACGCCGCCGAAACCCAGCTGCTTCACCGCTTCCAGCACCGGGATGCCGAAGTGGAACTCATAGGCGCGGAACAGCATCACCCACAGCATGGCGATACCCATCGGTTCCGGGCGGTACCGGCTCAGCAGCTGATAGCCCGCCGCCTGTTCCGTTTTGGTTCCCTGCCATTCAGCCGCCATGTTCCGTTCCATACTCCTCCCGCCAGGCCGCCAGCTCCGCGGCGTCCCGGTCGTCCAGGGCGTGGAGGCCGCCCCGGCCCTCCATGTGGTGGGTCAGCTCGTGGGAGAGAGTTGTGCGCAGCTCGTCCTCCCAGGCCGCCCGGTCCCAGCCCTCCTGCTCCGCCAGGGCGGCAAAGGATCCGTAGTACAGGTTGATGTACCGGCCCAGCAAGTCGTCGCAGTACTCCCCCAGGATGTACATCTCCCCCTCCGGGAACTCCGGGTCCGGCAGGGCCTCCTCCAGCAGGTTCACCCCACCGTTCAGCCCGTCGAACAGCGCCTCCGGAAAGCCCTCGGCCATGCCGTCCAGCAGGTCGTTCACCTGGTCGATGGTCAGCAGCACGGCCTGTCCCCCGTCAGGATCACCTGCTCCAGCTCCGCCGCCGTGTCCGCCAGGTACTCGGCCCCGGCCTCCTCCAGGGACGCCCGGGACCGGAAGCCCCAGGTGACGCCGCAGGTCCGCATTCCGGCGTTGTGGCCGGTCTGGATGTCCACGCTGCTGTCGCCCACGAACAGCGTCTCCGCCGGGTCCGCGTCCAGCTCCTTCATGACGCCGTGGATGCCGGCGGGGTCGGGCTTCACGGGCATGCCGTGGACCTTGCCCCGCACCAGCTGGAAAACGCCGGGGAAATAGTGCTCCACGATCACCCGGCTGAACTCGTCGGCCTTGTTGGAATAAACCGCCATCTGCACACCGGCGGCCTTCAGCCGCCCCAGCAGTTCGGGGATGCCGGGATAGGGGGCGGTCTTATCCATATTGTGCTCGCCGTAATACGCAGTGAACTGGGCCAGCGTGTTCACCACCAGCAGCGGGCTGCGGAACTCCGCCGGAGAAAATTTCGTCACCAGGTTGGGAATGCCGTGACCCACCATGGCCTTGAATTCCTCCACCGAATGCTCCGGCCAGCCGTTTTTCCGGCAGACCCAGTTGCCCGCGCCGGCCAGGTCCTCAATGGTATCCAAAATCGTTCCATCCAGGTCAAAAATCACCGTATGATACATAGGGCGCACCTCACGTTTGATTTGATATTGCCTTTATTTTACCAAGTTGCCATCCCTTTCACAAGTAGCGGAAAAGCCGAAAGGCGCGGCTCCTGCCGCGCCCTTTTTAGATATTTTCTCCGCAAAACATGTTTACTTTCGATCCGGCCCGTCAACATCCCCCCGGCGAGGCGGATGCCCATCTCCCCGCCCGCGCCGCCTGTCCGGGGCGGCGGCGTCATTCTCTGCCGGGCGGCAGACCGGGCGGCGGCCCAGGCCATCGCGGAGGGGCCCTGAACCACGCCCCGCAGAGCTTCCGCGGGGCGGCTTTTTTACAGAGGGCACTCCACTGCTCCCCCCATGGTCAGCAGGGTGGAGCGGGTAAAGCCTGCGGCCTTTGCAAGGGCGGCGGCCTGGTCGTAACCGTATACCACCGTGTCCGCGCTGTGGCTGTCAGACGTCAGGATGACCCGCCCGCCCAGGCGACGCCACTCCTTCAGGAGGAACAGCGCCGGATAGGGAGTGTCCCGGTAGCCCCGGGACATGGCGCCGGTGTTGATTTCCAGCAGCGTCGCCGCCGGGTCGGCGGCGTGGAGAGCCTCCAACGCCGCCCGCCGGTAGCGGGGCGCGTCCTCGTCAAAGAATCTGTTCCCGGCGTTCAGCTTGGTGATGAGGTCGATGTGGCCCAGGATGGCGGGCCGCTTCTCCGCCACCCGGACGACCTCGGCAAAGTAGCCCTCCGCCACCGCCAGGGCGTC
>JAUNGH010000015.1 GCA_030524605.1 Oscillospiraceae bacterium
TGGTGCCGAAGCCGCCGGAGGTCAGCAGCTGGCCGGGGTAGTCGAAGTGCAGGTACTTGATGGACCACATCTGGTGCTGGCCCACGTCGGTGGCCACGATGGTGTCCTGGGGGGCCTGGAGGCGGATGACCTCCAGCATCTGCTGGGGGGTCAGCGCGGGGCTGTCCTCCGCCACGGAGGGCGCCCGCATGGGCAGGATGTGTTCCTTCCAGGCGGTGTGGTCGTACTGGGGCAGTCTCTCGTTCAGCATCGTCAGCACCCGGCGGGCGGAGCCGATGATGTGGTGGTCGGTCAGGACGTTTTTGTCAATCTCTGCCCGGTCGATGTCGATCTGGACGATCCTGGCCTGCTTGGCAAAGGTGGCCGGGTCCAGCGCCACCCGGTCGGAAAAACGGCAGCCCACGGCGATCAGCAGGTCGCACTCGTCACAGGCCACGTTGGACGCCTGGGAGCCGTGCATGCCGATCATGCCGGTGGTCAGGGGATGCCTGCCGGGGAAGCCGCCGCCGCCCATGACCGTAATGGCCACCGGCGCGTCCAGCTTTTCCGCGAACTCCCGGAACTCCCTGTCGGCCCGGCCCCGGACCACGCCGCCGCCGCAGATCAGCAGAGGGCGCTCCGCCTGGCCGATCATCTCCAGCAGGATGTCCACATCCTGGCGGTTGGGCTCCGGGTTTTTCAGCTGGCTGCTGCTGATCTGCCGGATGCCCGCGCAGCTCCGGTTCTCCCGCCAGGGGATGAACTCATAGTCGATCATCTGGCCGGCGGCGGTGACGTTTTTCAAAAAGTCGATCAGCACCGGGCCGGGACGGCCGCTGGCCGCCACGGCGAAGGCCTGGCGCATGATGTCCGGGATGGTCTGGGCGTCCCGCACCAGGAAGGCCGCCTTGGTGATGGGCATGGCGATGCCGGTGGTGTCCACCTCCTGGAAGGAGTCCTTGCCCAGCAGGCTCTCGCCCACGTTGCAGGTGATGAACACCACGGGCGAGGAGTCCAGATAGGCGGTGGCGATGCCGGTGGTCAAATTGGTGGCGCCCGGGCCGGAGGTGGCGAAGCACACGCCCACCCTGCCGGTGGAGCGGGCGTAGCCGTCCGCCGCGTGGGCGGCGCCCTGCTCGTGGGCGGTCAGCACATGATGGATCTTGTCCTGGTAACGGTACAGCTCGTCGTACAGATTCAAAATGGTCCCGCCGGGGTAGCCGAAAACGGTGTCCACTTCCTGCTCCAGCAGGCACTCCATGATGGCCTGCGTCGCTCTGATCTTCATCTTCTTCATTCACTCCCAAGTCTGGTTTGAGAGTGAAGATTGGAGAGTGGAGAGTGAAGATTTTTTCTCCCATATCTTCACTCTTCAATCTCAACTCTTCACTCTTTGTTAGATTTTCCCGCCGCCTTTTTGTAAGGCGATGACGCCGGTGCGGGCGACCTCTAAAATGTTGAAGGGCCGCATCATGTCCTCAAAGGTGTTGAGCCGGTCCGGGGTGTCGGACAGCTCCATGGTCATGGAGGTGGGCGAGATGTCCGCGACCTTCGCGCCGCAGATGCTGCAGATGGTCATGATGTGCTCGCGGTTGTTCTTGTTGGCGCTGACCTTGATGAGCATCAGCTCCCGGCCGATGAGGCCGCTCTCGTCCAGTGTGCGGACCTTGATGACCTCCACCAGCTTGTTCAGCTGCTTTTCCACCTGCTCCACCACACTGTTGCCGTTGTCCACGATGATGGTGATGCGGGAGAGGGAGGGATCGTCGGTGACGCCCACGGCCAGGGAGTCGATATTGAACGCCCTGCGGGAAAACAGGCTGGTGATCCGGTTCAGGACGCCGGCCCGGTTCTCCACCAAAACGGAAATCGTCTGCTTCATGGCTCGTCTCCTCCTTTTCAGTCGGTAGTGGTCACGTCGGGATGGACCTCGCAGATCAGGATGCAGCAGCCCTTGGTCCCCAGGAAGCGGTCCAGCGTCTCCTCCATCCGGTCCTCGTCGTCCAGCACCAGGCTGGGGATGCCGTAGGCGGCGGCGATGGCCGCAAAGTCCGGGGAGCCGTCCAGATCCACGCCGAAGGGGCCGTGGTAGGGGGTGGCCCGCTGGATCTGGTGCACCAGGCCCAGCACGTGGTTGCGGAACAGGACGATCTTGATGTCCATATCCGCGCAGCGGATGGCCGACAGCTCGTTCATCGCCATCTGGAAGGAGCCGTCGCCGCAGACCACCACGGTCTGCCGGTCCGGCTGGGCCACCTTGACGCCAATGGCCGCCGGCAGGGCGTAACCCATGGTGCCTAAGCCCCCGGAGGTCAGCAGCCGCCCGTGCTTCTGGGGCAGGTACTTGCAGGCGAAGATCTGGTTCTGGCCCACGTCCACGCAGACCGCCGCGTCGTCGTCCAGCCGCCGTCCCAGCTTCCGCATCACGGTGCCGGGGAACACGGAGCCCTCCCGCCGGGGGAACTCCCGCTCCAGCTCGGCCCTGCGGTACTCCTTCAGCCGCTCCCGCCACTCCGCCGCGTCGGGGGCGGGGACCTCCAGCGCCAGCAGCTGGCGCAAAATGACCTTCACGTCGCCAACCAGCGGGATGGCGGCCTGCATGTTCTTGCCGATCTCCGCCGGGTCCACGTCGATGTGGATGGTTGCCATGCGGCGCTGGATCTCCTCCGGGGAGATGATGGCCCGGTCCGCCGCCCGGCAGCCCACCATGACCAGCAGGTCGGACTTCGCCAGGGCCTTGTTGGCGCAGCGGTTGCCGTGGGCGCCGATCATGCCCAGGTTCAGGGGGTGGTCCGTGGGCAGGACGGACAGGCCCATCATGGTCTTGACCACCGGGATGGAGTAGCGCTCCGCCAGCTCCACCAGCTCGTCCCGGGCGTTTGCCAGCCAGACGCCGCCGCCGGAGCAGATCACCGGCTGCCGGGCCTTGGAGATGGCCTCCGCCACCCGCTTGATCTGGAGGTCGTTGCCCTTGACGGAGGGCTTGTAGCCCCGGATATTGACCGTCTCCGGAAAGACGGGATCCGTCACCGCCTGCTCCTGGATGTCGATGGGGATGTCGATCAGCACCGGGCCGGGGCGGCCGGTGGAGGCGATATAAAACGACTCCTTGATGACCTGGGGGAGCTGGGCGGCGTCTTTGACCAGGTAGTTGTGCTTGGTGAAGGGCGTCACCGCGCCGGTGATGTCCACCTCCTGAAAGATGTCCCGCCCCAGCAGGCTGCTGGGCACCTGGCCGGTGATGGCCACCATGGGGATGGAGTCCATATACGCCGTGGCGATGCCGGTGATGAGGTTGGTGGCGCCCGGGCCGGAGGTCACCATGCAAACGCCCACCTTGCCGGACACCCGGGCGTAGCCCGAGGCCATGTGGCCGGCGTTCTGCTCCGTGCGCACCAGGGTGTATCCGATCTCCGGATGCTCCTTCAGGGCGTCCACCGCCGGGCAGATGGTGGCCCCGGCGTAGCCGAAGATGTGCTCCACGCCCTCCCGCAGCAATCCCTCGATCAAAATCTGCGCGCCTGTCATTTCCATATCCAAGCCTCCTTACTTACAAACAAAAGCAAAAAACAAAGCCCGGGACCTAAGCGTCAGGTCACGGACTTTCAAGATTGCGGGTGAGATTCAGCGGCTTTCAGCGGTGATGCGGTGAAGACCGGCGATAACATCCTTGCTCGGTGCATGACCAAACGCACTATTCTTTTTCGGCACCAACAATACCAGTACCAGAACCAGAATAATGCTAATCGCCAGGATGTTGATCAGAGCGGTCATCATGTACATGGAACCCTCCGCCGCCCCGGGGGCGGCCATCACAAATTCAGCTGCGCTGGCAGTCCTGCCGCGGGGCGTCTCCCCGGGCGGCTGCCTGTCTTGTTTTGCTATTATACATACCCTGCCGGGAAAGCGCAACTGCAAAATGCTGATTTTTGCCGTTTTCTGTATATTTCAACTATTTTTCCATCTATTTATCTCGTTTATATGTTTAAAATGCCGAGCAACTCACGAAATCCTTTCAGGACGCGGACTGAATTTTTTTCCAGACAACGCATTTGCGGGCCCGAAGCCCGCATTTTTCGCCCCGCCGCCGAAAAAATTTCTCTTGACAAGATGCGCCGGTTCCTGTATTTTATTGTTCAACAGCAAATTGAACAGATACGATGACAGGGAAAAAGTCCACCCCGGACGCTTCAGAGAGTTGCCGGACGCTGCGAGGCAATGCGAAGAGGATGGACGTCACTGGCCCTCGAGTATTTCCGCTGAGACTGCGGTTTAGGCGGAAACGGGTTTCCTCACCGTTACCAGAGAGGCGGGATTCGCGCGGCAATGCCGTGCCGATGCCGGGAGCGGGCATTTGTTATGCCAATGAGAGTGGTACCGCGGAAGTTCAGGCTTTCGTCTCTTCTAAATGGAGGGACGGAGGCTTTTTTGTTGTCTAAAACATATTTGGAATCAAACAGGAGGAACCAAGCATGAAGCGCATCAAGATTTTTGACACGACCCTGAGAGACGGCGAGCAGTCCCCCGGCTGCAGCATGAACCTCTCCGAGAAGATCGAAATGGCGAAGCAGCTGGAAAAGCTGGGCGTGGACGTCATCGAGGCCGGCTTTGCCATCGCCTCCCCCATGGACCACAAGAGCGTCCAGGCCATCGCCGGAGCCGTGACCAACTGCACGGTGGCCTCCCTGGCCCGCTGCGCCAAGGGCGACATCGACGCCGCCTGGGACGCCGTGAAGGAGGCCAAGCACCCCCGCATCCACGTCTTCCTCGCCACCAGCGACATCCATATGGAGTACAAGCTGCGGATGACCCGGGAGCAGGTCTTGGCGCGCATCAGCGAGATGGTGGCCTACGCCAAGAGCTTCTGCGACGACATCGAGTTCTCCGCCGAGGACGCCTCCCGGTCCGAGTGGGCGTTCCTGGCCCAGTGCTACTCCAACGCCGTGGCGGCGGGCGCCACCACGCTGAACGTGCCCGACACCGTGGGCTACTCCACCCCCCAGGAGATGGCGGACCTCATCACCTATCTCCGGGAGCACGTCACCGGCATTGAGAGCACGGACATCTCCGTCCACTGCCACAACGACCTGGGCATGGCCGTGGCCAACTCCCTGGCCTGCGTCAAGGCCGGCGCCACCCAGGTGGAGTGCACCGTCAACGGCATCGGCGAGCGGGCGGGCAACGCCAGCCTGGAGGAGCTGGCAATGGCTATCAAGACCCGGGGAAGCTACTACGGTGCCGAGACCGGCATCAACACCAAGCAGATCTACCGCTCCAGCAAGCTCCTCAGCAACATCACCGGCGTGCCCATTTCCCCCAGCAAGGCCATCGTGGGTGCCAACGCCTTCGCCCACGAGTCCGGCATCCATCAGCACGGCGTGCTGGCCAACGCCCAGACCTATGAGATCATGACCCCCGCCGAGGTGGGCGTCCCCCAGAACACCATGGTGCTGGGCAAGCACTCCGGCAAGCACGCCCTGCGGGAGAAGCTGGAGACCATGGGCTACGAGCTGACCGACGCGGAGCTGGAGGCCGTCTTCGCCCGCTTCAAGACCCTGGCGGACAAGAAAAAGAACATCACCGGCTCCGACCTGGAGGCCCTGGTGCTCCACCGCCGCAACAACACCCACGGTGCCTGCCGCCTGGTGAGCCACGTCATCAACGCCGGCGACGGCGTGCCCAACACCTCCTGCATCAAGCTGAAGCGGGACGGCGAAGTGCTGGAGGAGGTCGCCATCGGCTCCGGCCCCCTGGACGCCTCCTTCAAGGCCATCAACCGGATGCTGGGCATGGACATCAAGCTGGAGAGCTTCAGCCTGAACGCCGTCACCGACGGCGAGGACGCCATCGGCGAGGCCGTGGTGAAGCTGGAGGACGAACACGGCGAATCCTACACCGGCACGGGCCTGTCCACGGACATCATCGAGTCCTCCATCCGGGCCTATGTCAACGGCATCAACAAGATCATGGAAGCAAACGCCTGATCACGAGGAAATAAGGAGATAAGACAATGGGAATGACCATGACGCAAAAGATCCTGGCGCATCACGCCGGGCTGCCCGAGGTCCGGGCCGGACAGCTGATCCAGGCCCGGCTGGACCTGGTTCTGGGCAACGACATCACCACCCCCGTGGCCATCAACGAGTTCGAGGCCGCGGGCTTTGACAAGGTGTTCGACAAGAGCAAGATCGCCCTGGTGATGGATCACTTCGCCCCCAACAAGGACATCAAGGCCGCCACCCAGTGCAAGCAGTGCCGCACCTTTGCCCGCAAGTTCGACATCGACCACTATTATGATGTGGGCGCCATGGGCATCGAGCACGCCCTGCTGCCGGAAAAGGGCCTGGTGGCCCCCGGCGAGGCCGTCATCGGCGCCGACTCCCACACCTGCACCTACGGCGCCCTGGGCGCCTTCTCCACCGGCGTGGGCTCCACCGACATGGGCGCCGCCATGGCGGCGGGCGAGACCTGGTTCAAGGTGCCATCCGCCATCAGGGTGCACCTCACCGGAGCGCTCCGTCCCTACGTTTCCGGCAAGGACGTGATCCTGACCCTCATCGGCATGATCGGCGTGGACGGCGCCCGGTACCAGTCTTTGGAATTCACCGGCCCCGGCGTGGCCTCCCTCTCTATCTATGACCGGCTGACCATCTGCAACATGGCTATCGAGGCCGGCGGCAAAAACGGCATCTTCCCCGTGGACGACGTGACCCGCGCTTACGTGGAGGGCCGCGTTGACCGCCCCTGGACCGCCTATGAGGCAGACCCCGACGCCGAGTACGAGCGCACCGTGGAGATCGACCTCTCCAGCGTGGACTGCACGGTTGCATACCCCCACCTGCCGGAGAACGCCCACAGCGCCCGGGAGGGTAAGGACATCGCCATCGACCAGATCGTCATCGGCTCCTGCACCAACGGCCAGCTGGCGGACATGGCCGCCGCCGCCGAGATTCTGAAGGGCCGTCACCTGGCCCCCAATGTCCGGGGCATCGTCATTCCCGCCACCGAACACGTCTACCGGGAGTGCATGCACCTGGGCTACACCGACATCTTCCTGGACGCGGGCTGCATCGTCTCCACCCCCACCTGCGGGCCGTGCCTGGGCGGCTACATGGGCATCCTGGCGGAGGGCGAGCGGTGTGTCTCCACCACCAACCGCAACTTCGTGGGCCGCATGGGCCATGTGAAGAGCGAGGTCTACCTGGCCTCCCCCGCCGTGGCCGCCGCGTCCGGCATCGCCGGTCATATCTGCCACCCCGGTGAAATTTAAAGGGGGAGCAGGCTCCCCCTTTAGAACCCCCACCACCAGTGACATCGGTCACTGGTGAACGCCGCCCAAGGCGGCTGGGTCAAAGTATTTTTGTCAGGCGCATGTCCTGACAAAAATAATTTCAATATTCGCCGCCGTGCGGCGAAATGGAGGATTTTGTTAAATGAACGCACACGGAATTGCACATAAATATGGGGACCACGTGGACACCGACGTCATCATCCCCGCCCGCTATCTGAACACCCAGAGCCACCGGGAGCTGGCCTCCCACTGCATGGAGGACATCGACAAGGACTTCATCCACAACGTGAAGGACGGCGACATCATGGTGGCCGGGCTGAACTTCGGCTGCGGCTCCTCCCGGGAGCACGCCCCCATCGCCATCAAGGCCGCCGGCGTCTCCTGCGTCATCGCCAAGAACTTCGCCCGCATCTTCTATCGCAACGCCATCAACATCGGCCTCGCCATCCTGGAGTGCCCCGCCGCCAGCGAGGGCATCGGCGCGGGGGACGAGGTGTCCGTGGACTTTGACACCGGCGTCATCACCAACGTCACCAAAAACGAGACCTATCAGGCGGAGCCCTTCCCCCCCTTCATCAAGGACATGATCGCCAAGGGCGGCCTGATGGCGTCCCTGAAGGCCAGGGAGGCGTGAGCATGAACAAGACCATTGCCATCATCAAGGGCGACGGCATCGGCCCTGAGATCGTCACCGAGGCCATGGGCGTCCTGGACGCCGTGGCCGCCAAATTCGGCCACACCTTCACCTACAGGGACGCCCCCATGGGCGGAAACGCCATCGACGCCTTCGGCGTGCCCCTGCCGGACTCCAGCCTGGAAACCTGCCTCAGCTCCGACAGCGTGCTGCTGGGCGCCGTGGGCGGCCCCAAGTGGGACAGCCAGCCCTCCGCCAACCGCCCGGAGCGGGGTCTTTTGAAGCTGCGCGCCGCCATGGGCCTTTACACCAACGTCCGCCCCGCCCGGATGTTCTCCGACCTCTCCGCCGCCTGCCCCCTGCGCCCGGACATCGCCGCCAGGGGCATCGACTTTGTGGTGGTCCGGGAGCTGATCGGCGGCGTGTACTTCGGCGAGCACTCCACGGAGGAGGTGGACGGCGAGCAGAAGGCCACCGACATCATGGCCTATAGTGAGCATGAGATCCGCCGGGTGGCCCATGTGGCCTTCCAGATGGCCCGGAAGCGGCGTAAGCGCGTCACCTCCATCGACAAGGCCAACGTGCTGGACACCTCCCGCCTGTGGCGGAAGACCGTCACGGAGGTCGCCAGGGAGTATCCTGACGTGGAGCTGCTGCACATGTATGTGGACAACGCCGCCATGCAGATCGTCCGGGACCCCAGCCAGTTCGACGTCATCGTGACGGAGAACCTGTTCGGCGACATCCTGTCCGACGAGGCCAGCCAGATCACCGGCTCCATCGGCATGATCCCCTCCTCCAGCATGGGCGAGGGCACCCGGGGCCTGTACGAGCCCATCCACGGCTCCGCACCGGACATCGCGGGCCAGAACAAGGCCAACCCCATCGGCACCATCCTGGCCGCCGCCATGATGCTGCGCTTCAGCTTCGACATGGCCGCCGAGGCCGACGCCATCGAGGCCGCCGTGGACGCCGCGCTGAAGGCGGGCTTCCGCTGCGGGGACATCCTGCAGACCGGCGGCACCCTGGTGGGCTGCCGCGAGATGGGCGAGGCAATCAGAAGCCGCATCTGACAATTGGATAGAATCCCAAAAGGGCCAGCCGTCCGCGGACGGCCGGCCCTTCGTTCATCCGGAGCCGCCCCCCAGGCGCCTTTTGACATCCCCCGCCATTTTTTGTAACCGCTCTGTTCTTGTAATCCGCCCCAAATTCCTCTATGCTGGAGAAAAAGCCGGAAAGAGGTGAGCGCCATGGCGCCGAAAACCCTGCTGATCCCCGCCCTGCTGGACGACTGGTTCCCCCTGCTGCAGCACGCCTTCGCGTCGGAGGACTGGGAGCCGGTGCTGCTGACGGAGGACGGCCCCCATCTGGCGGAACTGGGCCTGCGGCACTTTCACAACGAGCTGTGCTACCCCGTCTTTCTGGTGGCGGGCCAGGTGCTGTCGGCGCTGGGGTCCGGAAAGTACGACGCCCCCCGCTGCGGCGTGCTGTTCGGCCAGGCCGGGGACGAGTGCCGGGGTTCCTGCGGCATCCGGCTGATGCGCAGGGTCCTGGACCGGACCGGCTACGAAGACGTGGCGCTGCTGAGTATGAACGTCCGGGGCATCGACCGGGACACCGGCCTGCCCATCACCCCTCAAATGATCCGCCGGGCCCTGGCTGGAGCCGTGTGGGGAGATACCCTGGCCATCCTGCGGGACCAGACCCGGCCCCAGGAGGCCGTCCCCGGGACGGCGGAGGCGCTGTGGCACCAGTGGATGGAGACGCTGGGCCAGGACCTGCGGCGGGGCCGGAGCCTGTCCCGCGCCGCTATACTGGGCCGCTGCCGGGAGATGGCCGCCGCCTTCCGGGCCGTCCCCACTGTGGAGCGGCAGGTGCAGAATGTGGCCGTTGTGGGGGAAATCTACACAAAATACTGCCGCCTGGGCAACTGGGGCCTCCGGCGCTATCTGGCGGCGGAGCACTGCCGGATCGGCGTGGGCGGGATCACCTGGTACGCCCTCTATTACATGGACACCCACGCCATGAAGGGCAGCGCTGCCCAGCGGAGGGTGTACCGTCTTCTGGAGCGGTTTGCGGCGGGCATCCAGCGGGACATGCTGGACATCCTCCGCGGCGCGGGCTTTGAGACCCTGCCGCCCTTCGCGGAACTGAAAAAACAGGCGGAGGGCTACGCCCCGCTGAACGTCACCGTGGCGGACGGCTGGCTCATCACCGCCGAGGCCGCCGCCTGGGCCAAGCTGGGCTATCGAAAAATCCTCTGCGTCCAGCCCTTCGCCTGCCTGCCGGGGCACATCTTCGGCAAGGGGCAGTACGCCGCCCTCCAGCGCAAGCTGCCGGACGCCCGCCTGGTCAGCGTGGACTACGACGCCAGTACCGGGGAGGGCACCGTCCAGAGCCGCATCCGCATGCTGCTGGACGAGCGGCTGGAGGCGGCGCCATGACGGAGAAAGCGCCCCGCACGCTGCTGATCCCCGCCCTGTTCGACGCCCACTGGCCCCTGCTGCGGTGGGCCTTTGAGTCCCCGGAATGGCACGCCGTGGTGCTGGACGGCGACAGGGGCGTTGAGACTTTGGGACTGCGCCACGTCCACAACGACCTGTGCTACCCCTTCGTCCTCATCACCGGGCAGGTGCTCGCGGCCCTGCAAAGCGGCCGATATGACCCGGGCCGCACCGCCGTGCTGATCTCCCAGGCGGGGGACGAGTGCCGTGGGTCCTGCCTGATCCGGCTGCTGCGGCCCGTGCTGGACCGGGCGGGGTTTTCCCGGGTACGGCTATTGTCCCTGAACGTCCGGGGCATCGAGCGGGACGCCGCCCTGCCCGTCACCGCCGCCATGGCCTGCCGGGCCGTGGCCGCCGTGCTGTGGGGGGACGCGCTGATGCTGCTGCGCAACCAGGTGCGGCCCTACGAGGCCCTCCCCGGCGGGACGGACGCTCTCTGGCGGCGCTGGACGGAGCAGCTTTCCGACGGCCTGCGAACCGGCCGGGGGCTTGGCTCCCGGGCCATCCTCCGCCGCTGCCGGGAGATGGCGGCAGACTTCCGCGCCGTCCCCACCGTGGAGCGGCAGGTGCGGAAGGTGGCCGTGGCGGGGGACATCTACACCAAATACTGCCGCCTGGGCAACTGGAACCTGGAGACCTGGCTGGCGCGGCAGGGCTGCGAGATGGCGGTGGGCGGCCTGAGCTGGTACGCCCTCTATTACCTGGACACCCACCTGGACGCCGCTCCCCTGCCCCTCCGGCTGGGCGGGCGGGCCGCTGTGGACCGGTTCGCCGCCTGCCAGAAGGAGCTGGTGGACATTCTCCGGGAAGCGGGCTTCACCGTCCCGCCGCCCTTCCGGGAGATGAAGGCCCAGGCGGAGGGCCTGACCTCTGTGTCCTGCGCCGTGGGCAGCGGCTGGCTGCTGACGGCGGAGACCGCCGCCTGGGTGCGGGCAGGCTACCGCAGGGTGCTGGGCGCCATGCCCTTCGGCTGCCTGCCGGGCCATATCTACGCCCGGGGCCAGTTCGCCCAGCTCCAGCGCAGCCTGCCCGGCAGCCTGATCGTGGGTGTGGATTACGACGCCGGTATCCGGGACGGCACGGTGGAAAGCCGGGTGCGGATGCTGCTGGACATGGAGCTATAGACAACAAGAAGGACGCCACCGGCGTCCTTCAGTCTTTTTCATATCGCATGATATCGCTCAATTCGCAATTCAGAAAATTGCATATCCGGGCCAGCACATCCAAATCGACTCTTGCAACTTTATTGTTGCAGTAATTTTGCAGCTGCGTTCTCTGGACGTTCGCTCCCTTTACGATCTTATTTTTACTGATATCGTGAGCAAGGCGATACTCTTCCAGTGTAATTACAATTTTACCATGTGAACCATCCACGGAACGTATCCCCCCCCCCTTTTTATTTATGTACAGCATAAAGCTACCCGGTCGAAATTGACAGCGGTAAAATCTTGCTGTATAATTAGATGCACAGTTGGGGGGAGGTACCATATGGATACCGTACGATCTGATTTTTACAGGCAGGAATTTTCCTCCCTGATGCGGGCGGTCTGCACGGCCATCGACGCGCTGGACCGGCAGGAGCCGGAACACGCCAGGGAGCTTCTGGCGAACGCCTGGGATGATGCCGTCGTGTCATCCTATAAAACCTTTATCTCGGAGACCGGCCGGTGAGGCCGGTCTTTTTCTTTGCCCGATTGTAAACTTTTTTGGTAAAGTCCGGATTTTCTTTGCATTTTCAGGCCATTTGTGGTATGCTATCAACGCTTTGTTATGGATACTCTATTTTTGTATAATTCCCCTTTCTCTCAATGAAAGCAGAATTGGAAAGGATGTTTTATAAATCATGGGTCTGATGAAAAAACTGTTTGGTGACTACAGCTCCCGGGAGCTGAAGTCCATCTATCCCATCGTGGACAAAATCGAAGCCATGGCCGGCGAGTACAAGGCCATGACCGACGCCCAGCTCCAAGCCAAGACTGCGGAGTTCAAGGAGCGCCTTCAGAACGGCGAGACGCTGGACGACATCCTGCCGGAGGCCTTTGCCACCGTGCGGGAGGCCGCCGACCGTGTGCTGGGCATGCGCCCCTACCGGGTGCAGCTGGTGGGCGGCGTCGTGCTGCACCAGGGCCGCATTGCCGAGATGAAAACCGGCGAGGGCAAGACCCTGGTGGCCACCCTCCCCGCCTACCTCAACGCCCTGGCGGGCCGGGGCGTCCACATCGTCACCGTCAACGACTATCTGGCCAAGCGCGACAGCGAGTGGATGGGCAAAGTCCACCGCTTCCTGGGGCTGAAGGTGGGCCTGATCGTCCACGGCCTGACCTCCGCCGAGCGCCAGGCGGCCTACGCCGCCGACATCACCTACGGCACCAACAACGAGATGGGCTTCGACTACCTGCGGGACAACATGTGCATCTACGCCAGCGAGCTGGTGCAGCGGGGCCACGCCTTCGCCATCGTGGACGAGGTGGACTCCATCCTCATCGACGAGGCCCGGACCCCCCTGATCATCTCCGGCCAGGGCGAAAAGTCCACCCAGCTGTACGACATGGCGGAGATGTTCGTCTCCCGCCTGAAAAAGCAGGTGGTGGTCCAGATCGACAACAAGGAGGAAGAGGACGCCGACATCGACGCCGACTATGTGGTGGACGAAAAGGCCAAGTCCGCCACCCTCACCGCCCGGGGCATCGCCAAGGCGGAGGAGTTCTTCCATGTGGAGAACCTGTCCGACCCCTCCAACGCCACCCTCAGCCACCACATCAACCAGGCCCTGAAGGCCCACGGCACCATGAAGCGGGACATCGACTATGTGGTGAAGGACGGCGAAGTCATCATCGTGGACGAGTTCACCGGCCGTCTGATGTTCGGCCGCCGGTACTCCAACGGCCTGCACCAGGCCATCGAGGCCAAGGAGCACGTCAACGTCAACAGCGAGAACAAGACCCTGGCCACCATCACCTTCCAGAACTACTTCCGGCTGTACGACAAGCTCTCCGGCATGACCGGCACCGCCATGACCGAGCAGGAGGAGTTCGGCACCATCTACAACCTGGACATCATCGAGATCCCCACCAACCGCCCCAACCAGCGCAATGACCACCACGACGTGGTCTACAAGACCGAGGCGGGCAAGTTCCGGGCCGTCATCGCCCAAATCAAGGAGTGCCACGAAAAGGGCCAGCCCGTGCTGGTGGGCACCGTGTCCATCGAGAAGAACGAGCTTTTGAGCAAGCTGCTGGCCCGGGAGGGCATCCGCCACAATCTGCTGAACGCCAAGAACCACGAGAAGGAGGCCGAGATCGTGGCCCAGGCGGGCAAGCTGGGCGCCGTCACCGTGGCCACCAACATGGCGGGCCGCGGCACCGACATCATGCTGGGCGGCAACGCCGAGTATCTGGCCAAGGCCGACCTGGTGAAAGCGGGGTACTCCGAGGAGGTCATCGTAGACGCCACCGGCTACGCCGACACCGACAACCAGGAAATCCTGGACGCCCGCAGGCTGTTTGCCGAGAAGCTGGCCCAGCACAAGGCGGAGATCGCCGACGAGGCCGACAAGGTCCGGGCGGCGGGCGGCCTCTTCATCATCGGCACCGAGCGCCACGAGTCCCGCCGCATCGACAACCAGCTCCGCGGCCGCGCCGGCCGTCAGGGCGACCCCGGCGAAACCCGGTTCTATATCTCCCTGGAGGACGACCTGATGCGCCTCTTCGGCGGCGACCGCATCACCGGCATGATGGAGCGGTTCGACCTGGACGAGGACACCCCCATTGAGAACAAGATGCTGACGAAGGCCATCGAAAACGCCCAGACCACCGTGGAAAGCCGGAACTTCCAGTCCCGGAAGTCCGTGCTGGAGTACGACGACGTCATGAACAAGCAGCGGGAGATCATCTATGCCCAGCGCCGCCAGGTGCTGGACGGCATGGACATCAAGGACACCGTGCTGAATATGATGCACACCTCCATCGCCAACCACGTCTCCCTGGCCTTTGCGGAGAACCAGACCCTGGACGCCAACAGCTACCGCGAGATGCTGCGGGGCCTGGAGGGCATGTACTTTGCCAAGGGCGCCGTCCGGCTGGAGGAGTCCGGGATCGCCGGAAAGAGCCAGGAGGACTTTACCAACCTCTTCATCGAGGCCGCCGAGAAGACCTACGCCGTCAAGGAGGCCGAGATCACCTCCCCCATCATGCGGGAGCTGGAGCGGGTCATCATGCTGCGGGTGGTGGACGAATACTGGATGGACCACATCGACGCCATGGACGACCTGAAGCAGGGCATCCGCCTCCAGGCCTACGGCAATAACGACCCCGTGGACATGTACAAGCGGGAGTCCCTGAACATGTTTGAGGAGATGGTCTCCGCCATCCAGGACGAAACCGTCCGGCGGCTGTACTCCGTCCGGCTGAAGAAGGACGAGGAGGTCAAGCGGGAGCGCGTGGCCAAGGGCATGGTGGAAAACGTGGGCGGCGACGGCACCGCGCCGAAGAAGCAGCCCGTGAAGAAGGCCGTCAAGATCGGCCGCAACGACCCATGCCCCTGCGGCAGCGGGCTGAAGTGGAAGAAGTGCACCTGCCCGGAGTATCATAAGGATTAAGCTCTCAGGCGTATATAAAACACATGCCCCCTGTTCTCCTGCCGGAGGGCAGGGGGCGTCCATTTAGAAAGGAGTCAGCCACATGCAAAATCATGCGGAACCCCTTGCGCTGCTGCGCTGCATCAAAAACATGGTGTTTGGCATCGGTCTGATGGTCTTTGCCATAGGCCTTCTCGCCTTTGGATACGTTTGGGCTCAGAATACCATGATTTTTGCGGTAATTTTTTATGGAGGCGCCCCTTTATTTTTAATGGGTGCGATCTGGTGGTGGGTGACCCGCCGTCCTTCCAGCCCGGAAAGCACTCCCCAGGACGCACCCCCGCCCTCTGACTCCGTCAATCCCTGACTGACGAAAGGAGCAGCACTCCTATGCCCTTTGATATCCATGAACAAAACGGCCTGGTCTGGCTGACCTCTCCCCTGCTGGACGGTGTGCGCCACGGATTTTCCACCCGTCTGGGCGGCGTCTCTTTGCCACCCTGGGACTCCCTGAACCTGCGGACGGGCTGCGGCGACGCGCCGGAGGCCCTGCAGGAAAACTACCGCCGCTTCTGTGCCGTGACCGGCGCGGACGTGGAGCGGCTGGTGCTGTCCAAGCAGATCCATGAGACCACCGTCCGCGTCTGCACCGCTGCCGACGCCGGAAAGGGGCTTGGCCGGGAACGGGACTACACCGCCGATGCCCTCATTACCAACGAGAAAAACCTGCCCCTGGCGGTCTTTTCCGCCGACTGCGGCATCCTGCTCCTCCACGACCCGGTGACCGGCGCCGTGGGCGGCGTCCACGCCGGATGGCGGGGCTGCGCCGGCGGCATCGTGGAAAAGGCCGTCCGGGAGCTGGGCCGGGCCTATGGCGCGGACCCGGCGGACATCCGGGCAGCCCTGGGCCCCTGCATCGGCCAGTGCTGCTTTGAAACCGACGGCGACGTGCCCGCCGCCATGCGCGCCGCCCTGGGCGCGGACGCGGAGCCATATCTGGAAAAGCGCGGCGCCAAGTGGCATGTGGACCTGGCGGGGCTGAACCGCCAATGGCTGCTCCGGGCCGGATTGCTGCCGGAGCACATCGATACCTGCGGCCTCTGCACCGCCTGCCGCCCCGGCCTCTTCTGGTCCCACCGGAGGATGGGCGAGGCCCGGGGCGTCCAGGGCGCCCTGATCGTCCGCACCTGAACCCCTCAAAGGAGGTCCCCATGAAAAGACGCCTGCTGAAATGCCTGTGCACCTTTCTGCTGGTCCCGGCCCTGCTGGCCGGCTGCTGGCAGGAGACGCCTGTCCCCGAAAGCGACGCTCCGCTCCCGTCCGGCGGAGAGCAGGAGCCGGCCGAAAGCCACGTCATCCTGCCGGAGCGCTTCGCCCTGCCCTACGCGCCGGACCGCTCCCTGGACCCCATCACCTGCCCCGACGGGATGCAGCAGGTGGTGGCCTCCCTGGTGTGCGAGGGCCTGTTCCGGCTGGGCCCCGATTTCGATCCGGAGCCCTGGCTGTGCGCCGGCTATACCTATGACCCCTCCACGCTGGTCTATACCCTGACGCTCCGCCCCGGCGTCACCTTCTCCGACGGCTCGCCCCTGACCGCCGCCGACGTGAAGGCCGCCCTGGACCGGGCCCGGGCCTCGGACCGCTACCGGGTCAGGCTGGCCGGGATCAAGACGGTCTCCGCCGGGGAGGACTCCGTCACCCTCTCTCTGTCCGCGCCCAACAGCGGCCTGCCCGCCCTGCTGGACATCCCCATTGTGAAGTCGGGCACCGAGAAGAACACCGCCCCCGTGGGCACCGGGCCCTATCTGTTCTCCCAGGAGGAGTCCGGCGCCTACCTGGTCGCCAACCAGTCCTGGTGGCAGGGCGACGGCCAGCCGGTGGACCGCATCTTTCTGGTGGAGGCCGCCGATCAGGACACCATGCTCTACCGCTTCACCTCCCATGATGTCCAGCTCATCACCGCCGACCTCACCGGCACCGCGCCCATCAGCGCCACCGGAAACATCAACTACCGGGACGCCAACACCACCATTTTGCAATATGTGGGCTGCAACGTCACCCGCGCCCCGCTGGACGACGCGTCCCTCCGCCGCGCCCTGGGGCTTGGCATCAACCGCGCCTATGTGGTCAGCGCCTTCCTGTCGGGCCACGGCTCCGCCGCCCAGTTCCCCGTGGCCCCGTCTTCGCCCCTGTATCCCGCCGCTCTGGAGCAGCGCTATTCCCTGGAGGATTTCACCGCCGCCCTGGCGGACTGCGGCTACGCGGCGGAGCGGGCCCTGACGCTGCTGGTCAATTCGGAAAACAGCTTCAAGGTCTCTGTCGCAGGCTTCCTGGCGGAGAGCTTCACCGCCGCCGGCGTCCCCACGGAGGTCCTCGCGCTCCCCTGGGAGGAGTACAGCGCCGCGCTGGCCGCCGGGAATTTCGACCTTTTTTACGGCGAGGTCAAGCTCACCGCCGATTGGGACCTCAGCTCCCTGCTGGCCACAGACGGCGTCTTGAACTACGGCGGCTGGACAGACCCGCAGACAGACCAGCTGCTGGAGACATGCGCCGCCGCCTCGGACCGCGCCGCTGCCATGGAGACCCTCTGCAAGCACCTGCAGTCCCAGGCTCCGGTCCTGCCGGTGTGCTTCAAGTCCACCTCCGTGCTGATGCAGGCCGACGTGCTGGACGGCCTCTCCCCCACCATGGCGGAGCCCTTTTACGACCTGCCCGCCTGCACCATCCATCTGCGGGAATCCTGAAAGAACAAAAAGAACGCCCGGTGGGCGTTCTTTTTTTACCGCTTGGCCTTGCCGGTGATCTCCTCCACGGTGATTTTCCAGATGGCCGTGCGCTGCAAACTGGCGGCGACGGCCTGGTCAAAGGCCGCCATATTGTCCGGTGCGTGCCGCCGGCAGAGGATGCGCAGGGCGTGGATCTTCTCCTCCTCGTCCGTCACCTCCGCCGCCGTGCCGAAGGCCACGGCGGATTCAAACAGCGTGGTAAACTTCCCCTCCGGGACCCGGGTGTCCCCCACGCAGCTCAGGCACACCCTGGGGTGCCGCCGCAGGCAGGCCGCCTTCCGCCCCTCCATGGCACTGTGGAAATAGACGGCGCTGCCGTCCCGGACGATGGTGATGGGCAGGCCGTAGGGGCTTCCGTCCTCCGCCGTCATCGCCAAAAAGGCGTATTCACACTTGTCCACTACTTCCCACGCAAATTCCTCCGGCATCTGCCGGTCCTTCCGCCGCATCTCCGTCACAGCACTTCTCTCCTTTTCCGCGATGAGGGCCAGCTTTTGCCGCCGGGTCAGGCGCTTGATGGCCGCCTCCCGCCGCAGGGCGGCAGATTTGTCCGGCAGCTCCTCCTGATAAGCCAGCGCCACCGGCGGGCGGCTGCGGGTGTATTTGGCGCCCTTGCCGCTCCGGTGCGCCGCCAGCCGCCGGGCCACATCGTCCGTGTACCCGGTGTACAGGGACCCGTCCCCGCAGCGCAGCATGTAGACGAACCAGCCCACCGGCTCCGCCCCCTCCCGCTTTGATTTTCCGGAACAGTATACCATATTCTGACGCCAAAAGCAAAGCCCGCATAGGGACTTCCCCGCCCGGCATAGGTATAAGGGAACAGGAGGGATCTTATGCTGTCTGCCGCGTTATTGATGCTTGCCAACACACTGCTGTTCTCCCTGCGCCTGTCGGGCGGCGGGTCATTCCCCAAGCCCCTCACCGCCGCTGAGGAGCAGGAATGGCTGGCGCGCTATGCCCAGGGCGACCCGGAGGCCCGAAATGTACTCATCGAACGGAATCTGCGCCTGGTGGCGCATATCATCAAAAAGTATTACACCCAAAGCGCCGACCAGGAGGATCTGATTTCCATCGGTACCATCGGCTTGATCAAGGGCATTTCCAGCTTCGACCCGTCCAAGGGTGCGAGACTGGCAACCTATGCCGCCCGGTGCATCGAAAATGAGATCCTGATGTACTTCCGGGGCCAGAAGAAATTGCAGGGCGAGGTCTCCCTGTCGGATTCCATCGACACGGACAAGGAGGGAAACGCCCTGCAGCTGATGGACGTGGTCGGTGTGGACGACACCATGCTGGACGATCTCCACGACCGTGACAACGCCATGCGGCTGCGGAAGCTGGTTCAGGAGCGCCTTGCCCCCCGGGAGGCGGAGATCATCCGTCTCCGCTACGGTCTGGGCGGCACCGTGCCCTTGACACAGCGGGAAGTGGCGTCCTCCTTCGGCATTTCCCGCAGCTATGTATTCCGCCGCGGTTAATGTAAACGATGCCCGGAAAGCCTTGAAAACGCAGGCTTGTCCGGGCATCAGGCATATTGGGAGCAGTGTCGCCGCTATTGAGAAATTGGAAAGATAAGCGGCCATTCATTCAAAAGCGGCAAGTCCCGGTGGCGCACAGAAAAGCTTGTGAGCGAAAACACTTCATGTTACAATAAATTGTCGAATACGAGCAGAGATGTGAGGTGGCTGTATGGGGGACAGGCGTGACTGTTATGTTGAGACGGCAGGAAGACTCCATCAGATGAGCGGCCAGGAAATCGCAGAAACCCTGCGGGGGCTGCAAGGCGATCCCTCTGAGGCCGAATATCGCGCCTGGCGTCATTCCATTCCCATCCTTGTGGATGTGATCCACCGGGCCGGTCTGGACGAATTGACGCTGGTTTTGGAATACCGGACGCCCATCGGGAACCGCATTGATGCCGTGCTGCTGGGCGAGGGAAGAACAACGGGAAAACCGTTGGTCCTGATTATTGAACTGAAGCAATGGAGTTCTATCGAAGAAAACACGGAAGGCTGGGAGAGCCGTGTTTTTGTCCGCATCGGCAGGCTTGTTGAGGATCGGCCGCATCCGGTCCAGCAGACGCTGACCTATGCCAAGCATCTGCGCGAAAACCACAGCGGCATCGCGGGCAGACAGATGGAGGTCCGGTGCTGCCAGTTCCTGCATAATTTCGAAAATAAAGAAGAACTGTTTCTGGGGAACTATCAGAACTATGGGGCGCTGCGGCATGAGACCTACGGCAAAAACGATGGGGACAAGCTGGCCGCAGATCTCAGGCAGCTCTTTTCACCCCATCCGAGAGCCGACGTTGTCGATGCGTTTTTGAATGGCACCTATGTACTGGGACAGGGTGGTTACGAGGCGTTAAAGCATGTTTTTGAGAAAAAGGAAAACATGGTGATGATCGACGATCAGGTTGAGGTCAATAAAAAGGTCTGCCGGATGCTGGACGCGATGTACAGCGGTCAGCCCCCAAAGGAACTGGTTGTAATTTCAGGCCCGCCAGGGACAGGCAAAACTGTAGTGGGACTGCACATCTTATATGCATACTGCAAAAAATATGGTTTCACTGGAAACAATGATGGGAAATGTATTTTTTCACTGCCCCGGAGCCGCACGCTGGCCCAGGTCATCACGGGAGCCTCTGGAGTGGCGCCCGTCTATCTGGACGCGGTCCCGCCGGGGCGGGATCTGGTGGTAGTGGACGAGGCCCACCGGATCGAGCGGCTGGAGACTGCGATGGCCAGCCTGTTCCGCAAGGCGAACAGAGTGGTGGTATTGCAGGACGACCGGCAGCGCATTCGTCTGACGGAAGAAGGAACGCTGGAAAATTTCCGGGAATTTGCTGTGCGGCATGGCATTCCGTATACCGCCTGTT
>JAUNGH010000254.1 GCA_030524605.1 Oscillospiraceae bacterium
GCCGCCGTCAGCGGCGTGCCGAACAGGGCGGAGAAAAAGGCCGCCATGCCCGCCAGTGTCGCCACCCGCAGGTCCTTGTCGTCCAGCCGGAACAGCCGTCCGGTGTGGAAGCCGATGGTGCCGCCCATCTGGAGGGCGGCGCCCTCCCGTCCGGCGGAGCCGCCGCACAGGTGGGTCAGCACCGTGCTCAGGAAGATGGCGGGCAGCAGCAGGATGGGCAGGCCCCTGCCCAGGTGCACCTCGTCGATGACGGCGTTGGTGCCCTGGCCCTCGGTCCTTGTCACTTTATAGACCGCCACAATGACCAGGCCCGCCACAGGCAGGCACCACAGCAGCCAGGGCCAGCGGCTCCGCAGCTCCGTGGCGTGGTGAACGCCCATGTGGAACGCCGTGCCGATGACGCCGCAGGCCAGGCCGATGACCACCGCCAGGAACAGCCACTTTGCCGTAATGCGCGCGTAAAGGGCTGTTTGGCGCAGCCGCTCCGAAAACTGTTTTCCGTACTTCATCCGGCGCTCCCTATGCCATGGCGGCCTTGCCGTCCAGGCGGCTCTCCAGCAGCTCCGGCGTTTTGAGATACCGCTCAAAGGCGGCGAAAAACCTGGAGTACTCAATGCCGGTGGCGACGCGCTCGTCCATCACCACGCCCAGGGGCATCCGCTTTTTCCGGGTGCCGGCGGGAGCCAGCGGATCCGGCACGGGCTTGCCCATGCAGACGAAAACGCTGGTGGTGCCGAACTCATAGCAGTGGTGGAAGATATAGCTGGTGTTGATGGACGCCAGATTCGTGATGAACAGACTGGTGTGGAAGGGGCTCAGGTCGATGATCTTCCGGGGCAGCAGGCCGTGGAGATCCATATGGTAGGCCAGCCAGAACACAAACCGGGCCAGGCCCGGAATCGAAAAGGCGATGTTGGCGAATTTGTCCGTATTGTTGTTGTGGACGGCGTCCTGATTCCGGTCCACGTGCTCCTGGATCTTCCGGCTGATGGTGAACACATCGTCCTCCGGCTCCAGAAAGACCTTGAGGCTGGTCTCGTCCGGCGTGCCGTCGGCCCGCTTTTTCAGGATGACAAAGCTGAAGCAGAAGTGGTTCCGCTTGTACACCTTGCGGTTCATGATGAAATAATTCACCTTGGGATTTTCCAGCGCCGCCTTGTAATAGGCGGCCACCAAAACGCTCATATGGGTCACATGGCGGCCCTCCCGCCGCTTCTTGCGGATGAATGCCTTGACGATATCCTCGTCCACGTAGTCGCTGGCCCAGTTCTGGGCGTCAAAGCGCTTCGGCATGATATACGGCAGGGCCTGCACGATGGGCGTCAGGCCCTTGACCCGTGTTCCGTCCGGTCTCATAAGCTCTCCCCTTTCTGAATCGGGGGCCGTCACGCCCCCGCTGTTGTCACAGACACAGTCATTATAGTTAATTTTTCGTAAAAATTCAACCGCTTTCCAAGAACATCTCTATTTCCGCTTCGTCTGTTATCCCCAAATTTATATTGCAATCGTTTTTTATGATTAGATGTTTTGCACAAAAACCAAACATTTTTTTAGATGGACTGAAAAATTTGAATAATTGGTTGATTCTCCTCTTCCGCTGTCGTATACTGAAATCAGCGTAAGAGGGAAAGGTCGCCCTTTTCCCGTGCGGCGGGCCGCTGCCCGCCGTCTGCACAATAAAAAGATGGAGGAATGAACGATGAAATACGGTCGCACTTATAACTTTTCCGCCGGCCCCGCCATGATGCCGGAGCCCGTCCTGGAGGAGATCGCCGCCGAGATGATGAACTACCGCGGCAGCGGCATGTGCGTCATGGAGATGAGCCACCGCTCCAAGGTGTTCCAGCAGATCCGGGACGAGGCCGAGAGTGACCTTCGCAAGCTCATGGGCATCCCCGACAACTACAAGGTCCTGTTCGTCCAGGGCGGCGGCACCGTCCAGTTCGCCATGGTGCCCATCAACCTGATGAAAAACGGCGTGGCCTGCTATGTGGAGACCGGCGCCTGGTCCAAAAAGGCCATCGCTGAGGCCAA
Source organism: Oscillospiraceae bacterium (assembly GCA_030524605.1). Lineage (GTDB taxonomy): Bacteria > Bacillota > Clostridia > Oscillospirales > Oscillospiraceae > Oscillibacter. The sequence continues at coordinate 2,035 of JAUNGH010000254.1, forward strand.
GAAGTACGGCGAGGTGAAGATCGTCGCCTCCTCCAAGGACAAGAACTTCTCCTACATCCCCGACTGCTCCGACCTGGACATCCCCGAGGACGCCGACTACGTCTATATCTGCGAGAATGAGACCATCAACGGCACCACTTACTTCAACCTGCCCGATACCAAGGGGAAAGTGCTGGTCTCCGACCAGTCCTCCATGTTCCTCTCCCGCCCCTGCGACGTCAGCAAGTACGGCCTGATCTGGGCCGGCGTGCAGAAAAACGTGGGTCCCGCCGGCATGGCCGTGGTCATCATCCGGGAGGACCTGCTGCGGGAGGACCTGGACCCCAAGACCCCGGTGTATCTCAGCTACAAGACCCACGCCGACGCGGACTCCCTGTACAACACCCCCAACTGCTGGGCCATCTACTGCTGCGGCAAGGTGTTCAAGTACCTGCTGGAGAATGGCGGGCTGGAGGCCATGGCGAAGAAGAACGAGGAGAAGGCCGCCATCCTGTACGACTTCCTGGACAGCAGCAAGCTGTTCACCGGCGCCGTCCGCAAGGAGGACCGCTCGTTGATGAACGTGCCCTTCGTCACCCCCAGCAAGGAGCAGGACACCGACGTGGTGGCTGCTTCCAAGGCCGCGGGCTTTGACAACCTGAAGGGCCACAAGAGCGTGGGCGGCCT
>JAUNGH010000255.1 GCA_030524605.1 Oscillospiraceae bacterium
TCACGGCGACCCTTCCCACAGGTGTGACCGCTGACACCGTCAAGGTCTTCGTGACCTATTTCGACTGGAGCCCTGCCATTCCCGTGAAAAGCTTCTCGATAAGCTGAACCCCTGTGCCTTGCCTGTCGATTACGCCGATGAGCGGACAAAGGGTCCACGCCCAAACGAAGCGCAAGCTCCCCCTGGAGGTTACCTCCAGGGGGAGCTTGCGCCTGTCAAAGAACTCCCGTTCTCAGCAAGCGAGGACGGGAGTTTTGTGGGCATATGGGAAGAAAAAAGCACAAAGGAAAGAAGAAAGGAGTTTTCCAACTCCAAACTGCCGGCTTTTTGAGATTCATGGCAGCGAATTTAGGCCTTACCCAAGTATTGACCCGGGCAAGACCTCGGTGGTGTGTATCACACATGCCGTGTTTTTCCTTCGCATCCGCAAAGATCCTTTTGATGGTCTCCTTGCGTCGCACGTAAATATTTTTGCCAACCGCTGTCTTGCGCAGTTCAATCGAATCAAGATATTCCTGCCAGATATATGTCTGCAACATATATGAATGTTTCTACTGTGCTATAAATTCTCAAAGGCGAATATATGCGTGTTTCGTTTGGCGCGCACTCCTCAAAATGGGGGCTGACACCTTAAAATCCCACGAAAATAGGCCCAACTGGACTAAAATAAAAGCAACCTGCCTTTTGATTTCCTCAAAAAACAGGTTGCTTTGGTCTGGTCCGAGTGGCGGGATTTGAACCCACGGCCTCTTGGTCCCGAACCAAGCGCGCTACCAACTGCGCTACACCCGGATGCAGCGTCAACCATTATACGGAATTTCCCGGCAAATGTCAAGGTCATATTCCCGGAAAACTGCTCATAGGCTACAGAAGAAGCTGAAACAGGGAGGGGAGCGCTATGACCTCACGGCAGGCGGGACGGAGGATCGGCACCATTGCGGCGGAGCGGCAGAGGGGCCGCGGGAAACGGGGCGGCGCCCGGCAGGCGGCCCGCCGGAAAAACGAGCCGCTGCGCCCCAGGGAGCGCCGGCAGCTGATCCAACTGGTGGCCTGCGGCACCATGTTCATTTTGCTGGTGGCGGCCAAGCTGCTGCTGCCCGCCCGCATGGAACAGCTTGGCGCAAAGCTGTCCGGAGCCATGGAGCAGAACATGGACGTCCGGGCGGTGTTCTCCGCTGTGGGGCGTGCCTTTGCCGGGGAAAACGATGTGGGCGGCGCCGTGGAGGAGGTCTATCAGGCGGTGTTCCACCCCGGCGGGACCGGCGAGGCGCTGGAGACGGCGGCTGTCACCCCCCTTCTTCAGGACGGAGCGGCGCTGGACGCGCTGCGGGAATACCGGCCCGCCCCGGCAGAGGCGCAGGCAGCCGCGGAACAGCAGGAGGAGCCCTCCGGCGCCACGGCTGAACAGGCGCAGCTCTCCACGCTGGCCTATGTCCTGTACTCCGACCAGAACCTGCCGGAGAACGTCAGCCTGGAGCAGGCCATTCTGGACTTTGACTACTGCACGCCGGTCAGCGGCACGATGACCTCCGGCTTTGGCTACCGGGAGCACCCCGTGGAGGGCGAGGAGCGCTTCCACTACGGCGTGGATCTGGCGGCGGACACCGGCACGGCCATCAGCTGCTTTGCGGACGGCGTGGTGACGGCGGTGGGGGAGAGCAGCAGCTACGGCAAATACTGCATCGTGACCCACGCGGGGGGCTGCTCCACCCTGTACGCCCATTGCAGCCGGGTGACGGTGTCCTCCGGCACAGCGGTGACGGAGGGGCAGAAGATCGCGGAGGTGGGGGAGACGGGCATGGCCACAGGGCCGCACCTCCACTTTGAGCTCCACCGGGACGGCGTCTATCTGAATCCCATCTACTATGTCACGGCCGTATAGGGGGCCGGTCCGGGTCTCGGCGGGCTTCTGCCTGCTGGCGGCCTGGTTTGCGGCGGCCAACGGCTGGCGGCTGCTGCTGACAGTGCTGGGGGCCGCCGCCGTCCATGAGCTGGGGCACCTGCTGGTGCTGCGGCGGCTGGGCACCCGGGTCACGGGTCTTCGCATCGGCATGCTGGGGGCGGTGCTGGAGACGGACAGCGGCCGTCTCTCCTACGGCGGGGAGCTGCTGGCCGTCCTGGCGGGGCCCGCCGCCAACCTGCTGTGCGCCCTGCTGCTGGCAGCGCTGGGCGGCAGCCGGTGGGCCGTTCCGGTGGGGGCCCACCTGGTGCTGGGGGCGTTCAACCTGCTGCCTGTGGGGCCGCTGGACGGCGGGCGGGCGCTGTACCTGCTGGCGGCCTGGTCCGCCGGCCCGGCAGCGGCGGAGTGGGCGGTGCGCTGGATCGGGGCGGCCTCCGCAGTGTCGCTGGCGGCGGTCGTGGGCTGGCTGATGTGGCGCACCGGCGGGAGCCTGTGGCTGCTGCCGGCTGCGGCGGGACTGCTGTGGGCGGCGGCCCCCGGAGGCGAAAAGGGGGCCGGAGGCTGCCGCAGCTGAGAACGTGGGAAAATGAGACGAGCGGATTTCCCTTGCAATTTCCATTTGGATTTTGTATAATACAGTCCTATATTGAAAACTTGCACAGGAAGGACTGACAGCCCATGGCAGAAGAGATCAAAACCACGCAGGAGGAAGCGCCGGAGAGCCGGAACTTCATCCACGCTTTTATTGAGGAGGATATCGGCC
>JAUNGH010000016.1 GCA_030524605.1 Oscillospiraceae bacterium
ATCGCCTTCCTGGAGAACAACCTCCAGGCAGACGGCACCGTGCTGATCCCCGAGGTGCTCCAGCCCTACATGGGCGGTACCAAGGTGCTGGTCCCCAAAAAATAAGCCCCTTCCGGGGAAAGGCGGTGATCTGCCATAGAGCTGACGGCCTGGATCGACGCCCTGATCAAGGAACTGCCGCTTCTTGTGGAGTGTCTGAAAACCAACACATACCCCGCCTCCTTCCTGACCAACGCCCTTGGCTTCAGCCAGACGCTGGCGGCCCGGCTGCCCCGGTACCTGGCCGCGTTTATCGCCGTGTACTTTCTGTGCGGCGGGATTACCCTGCTCCTGCGGTTCAAAAAAGGGCAAAAGTCCTTGTGCAGCACACCCCAGCAAATCAATACCGTGATCCTGACCTGGTGCTGCACACTGTTTGTCCCCCTTCTGATATTGATGGTCAGGGCCTGCGCCTATGTGCTGCAGAACGAAGTGGACGGCTTTCAAGGGAAAGGCGACCTCATCCGCTTTGCCGGCGAGTCCGTTGCCAGCATCTTCTACCTGGTCATGGCCATTGTGGGCGTGGCGTTCACCGTCTGGATGCCCCTGAGTACCGCCATCCGCTATCTGCGGGTCCACCGCCTGGGCGGCCTGCCCCACATGATCTTTGACGTGGGAACGGGCATGTTCCTCCTCAGCGTCCTGCTGCTCTCCGCCTTTTATGGGGAAAGGCGTCTGTATCTCCTGATCCTTCCGGCTGTCGTGATGCTGCGGATCGTTCAGCACGGCGGTTACATCCCGGAGGAAAAGAACGCGCGGGCGTCACAGGAAAACGGCACATAGCCAGTCGAAATTTGGATTTATTTTCCATTTTTGAGCAATCCCGCGGCATCCCCAAAAAATCCGGCTTCCCTTCATAAAACAACAAAGGAGCGTCTTTTATGGCAAGCAAAACTTCCGGCCTCATTGCCGAGTTCAAGACTTTTATTGCCCGGGGCAACGTCATGGACATGGCCGTCGGCGTCATCATCGGCGGCGCCTTCGGCAAGATCTCCGCCTCCCTGGTCAACGACATCATCATGCCAGTCATCTCAATGCTCACCGGCGGCATCTCCTTTGACGACTGGAAGATCGTGCTGAAGGAGGCCGCCGGGGACACCGCCGCCGTCTCCGTTAACTACGGCACCTTCCTGGCCACCATCCTGGACTTCCTCATCATCGCCTTCGCCGTGTTCTGCATGATCAAGGCCGTCAATATCTTCCACCGGAAGAAGGAGGAGGCCCCCGCCGCGCCCCCCGCGCCGCCTGAGCCCTCCGCCGAGGAGAAGCTGCTGACGGAGATCCGGGACCTGCTGAAAAACAAATGATGGAGCGGCTTCTGCGGGACGGCCTGTCCGCACTGGGGCTGCCGCCGGAGGGTGTCCCCGCCCTGCTGCGGTACGCCGAGCTGCTGACGGAGAAAAACAAGGTCATGAATCTGACCGCCATCACCGAGCCGGCGGACATCGCCGCCCTCCACTTTCTGGACAGCGCCGCCCTGCTGACCCTGGCCGACTTCCGCGGCAAGACCGTGGCGGACGTGGGCACCGGCGCCGGCTTCCCCGGCCTGCCTCTGCGCATCCTGGAGCCCTCCGTCCGCCTGACCCTGCTGGACTCGCTGAACAAGCGCATCGACTTTTTGAAGGAGGTCTGCGCCGACCTGGGCCTTGCGGACGTGGCCTGCGTTCATGCCCGGGCCGAGGAGTTTGCCGCCTCCCACCGGGAGGGCTTTGACATCGTGACCTCCCGGGCCGTGGCCAGCCTGCCGCTGCTGGCGGAGCTGTGCCTGCCCCTGGTGAAGCAGGGCGGGTACTTCCTCCCCATGAAATCCGTGGACTCCGGCGCGGAGCTGGAAAGCGCCGCCCACGCCATCGAAGTGCTGGGCGGAGCGGTGGAGCGGAGTGCGGATTACGCCATCCCGGGGACAGATGTCCGCCACCGGCTGATTTTCATAAAAAAAGTGCGGGAAACTCCGAAAAAATACCCCAGAACATTTGCAAAAATCAAAAAGAATCCGTTATAATGTACGCAAAGCGCCCTGCGCGCTCATCCATGCCTTCGGGCGGAAAGGAGACCCCCCATGGGTACGCTTGGACAATGCATCGCCGTCGTCTCCGGCAAGGGCGGCACAGGCAAGACCTCCTTCGCCGCCGGCGTGGGCGCCGCCCTGGCCCTCTCGGGACAGCGGGTGCTGTGCCTGGACTGCGACGTGGGCCTGCGGAACCTGGATCTGGCCCTGGGCCTCTCCGACCGGGCGCTGATGGATTTTTCCGACGTGGCCCAGGGCCGCTGCTCTCTGGACACCGCCGTGGTGGAGCATCCCCGGCTCAGCGGCCTGTATCTGCTGACGGCCCCCGTCCGCAGCCGGGGCCGCCCCGTGACGGAAGCACAGCTCTCCTCCCTGCTGGACGATGTACGCAGGCGATATGATTTCTGCCTGTTGGACGCGCCGGCGGGCCTGGGCGGCGGCTTCCTGCTGGCCACCTGCGCCGCCGACCGGGCCGTGGTGGTCACCACGGCGGACGCCTCCTCCCTGCGGGACGCCCAGCACACGGTCATGGAGCTGGAGCGCTTCGGCAGCGGGTCGCTGCACCTAGTGGTGAACCGGGTGCGGCGGAAAATGCTCCGCAGTATGCACGCAACCATTGACGATGCCATCGACAAGGCGGGCCTGCCCCTCATCGGAGTGGTGCCGGAAGACGACGCCCTCCCCCTCTGCCTGAACCAGGGCGTCCCGCTGCTGCTGGCCGGCGGCCAAAGCCCCGCCGCGGCCGCCTATCGCAACATCGCCAAACGCATTCAGGGCAACAGGGTCCCCCTGCTGCGCATCAAATAGAAAAGAAAGGAGCCGCATCCCATGAACATCGCACTCATGTCCCACGACAACAAAAAGGAACTGATGGTCCAATTCTGCACCGCCTATGCCGGGATTCTCTCCCAGCACCGTCTCTATGCCACCAACGCTACCGGCCACATGGTGTCGGACGCCACCGGCCTGAATGTCCACTGCTTCCTGTCCTACGCCCACGGCGGCAGCCAGCAGATCGGCGCCCGCATCGCCTACAACGAATTCGACCTGGTGCTGTTTTTCAACGACCCCACCAACGAGAGCATGGCCGGCGACGTCTCCTATATCTCCCGCCTGTGCGACCAGAGCAACATCCCCTTCGCCAGCAACATCGCCACGGCGGAGATGCTGGTGCTGGGCCTGGCCCGGGGCGATCTGGACTGGCGCTATATCGTCAACCCCTCTACCCGGCCCATCGCTTGACTTTTTCCCAAAAAGCGCATATATTGATGACAAATACCGCGAAGATGCCGCAGCAGTACTCTGCAAGCCGATCCCCAGAGAGGGGCGCAGCGCTGGAAGCGCCCCGTTCGGCCCGGACGAAGGACAGCGGCGGAGCGGGGGCGGAAACGCCCACGGCACCCTCCCCGTACCAGGAGGCCAAAGGGGGCATTGCGCCCCGAATTTGGGTGGCACCACGAAGCGAATGTTCGCTCTCGTCCCAAAGCAGTGGGACGGGAGCGTTTATTTTTTCCGAAGGCTCTCCAAAAGGAGGGATTTGAATGAAACGCCGCGGAAAACGCATCCTTTCCGTGATCCTTCTGCTGGCCCTGCTGGCGGTCCTCCTCCCCATCCCCCGGCAGTATAAGGACGGTGGAACCGTGGGCTACGGCAGCATCCTGATGCTGTATGAGGTCCGGGATTGGCACCAGATGGCGCCCTTGGACCAGGGCGGCTATATAGAGGGCTGGTCTGTGGAAATTTTCGGAAAAGAAATATACAGCCACACCTATCTGACAAAATGACCCGCGCGGCAGCGGGAACAAGGATAAAGGAGAACAATTGCCATGGCAAAAATGACCCCCCGGACGCTGTCCGGCTTTATGGAGCTGCTCCCCGCGCCCCAGCAGCAGATGGAGCGCATCATGGAGGTCCTCCGCCGCACCTATTCCCTGTACGGCTTCACTCCCCTGGACACCCCCGTCATCGAGTCCAGCGACGTGCTGCTGGCCAAGGGCGGCGGAGAGACGGAAAAGCAGATCTACCGCTTCCAGAAGGGCGACGCGGACCTGAGCCTGCGCTTTGACCTGACGGTCCCCCTGGCCAAGTATGTGGCCCTGCACTACAACGACCTCAGCTTCCCCTTCCGCCGGTATCAGATCGGCAAGGTCTACCGGGGCGAGCGGGCCCAGCGGGGCCGCTTCCGGGAGTTCTACCAGGCGGACATCGACATCATCGGCGACGGCAAGCTCTCCATCATCAACGAGGCGGAGATCCCCGCCATCATCTACAAGACCTTCTCCACCCTGGGACTGAAGCGCTTCCAGATCCGGGTAAACAACCGGAAGATTCTAAACGGCTTTTACGCCATGCTGGGCCTGACGGAAAAGGCCGGCGACGTGATGCGCACCGTGGACAAGCTGGACAAGATCGGCCCGGAAAAGGTCAAGGCCATCCTGGTGGATGACTTCGCCGTCAGCGAAGCCGACGCGGATGAGATCCTGAAATTCATCGCCATCGGCGGCGGCAACGACGCGGTGCTGGCGGCCCTGGCGGGCTATCAGGGCCGAAACGAGATGTTCGACCAGGGCCTTTCCGAGCTGAAGACCGTGGTGCGGTATCTGGCGGATTTCGGCGTGCCCGCCGAAAACTTCGCCGTGGACCTGACCATCGCCCGGGGCCTGGACTACTACACCGGCACCGTGTACGAAACCACCCTGCTGGACCACCCGGAGATCGGCTCCGTCTGCTCCGGCGGCCGGTACGACAACCTGGCGGAGTACTACACCGACCGCCAGCTCCCCGGCGCGGGCATCTCCATCGGCCTGACCCGGCTGTTCTACGTTCTGGGCGAGCAGGGCATGCTGAATCCCGACCTCCCCACCGCCCCCGCCGACGTGCTGATCCTGCCCATGACGGAGGACCTGTCCGCCGCCATCTCCCTGGCGACATTGCTGCGGGAGAACGGCATCCGCACCCAGCTCCACTGCGAGGAGAAGAAGTTCAAGCAGAAGATCTCCTACGCCGACAAGCTGGGCATCCCCTACGTCGTCTTCCTGGGCGAAGACGAGATCAGCGCCGGCGTGGTGGCCTGCAAGGACATGGCCACCGGCGAGCAGACCAAGCTGGAGCCGGCCGCCACGGTGTACCGCATCAAGGCGGGACTGGCGGAACGGGAAAAAGGCGCCGTCATCCTGGGATAATTAAATACTATTCGTAATTTATCGATTCAAGTATACAAATAGGAGCTGATTTTCATGAGAAAATCCCGCATCACAGCCCTGTTCCTGGTTCTGACGATGCTCCTGTGCACCCTCCCCGTCTCCGCCGCCGAAGGCGATTGGCTGATACCGAAGGTGAACGCCGCTCCTGATTTTTCGGATGTAAAGGGCGCCTGGTGCGAAAGCTATGTGGAGACGGTCTGTCAGGCCGGGCTGATGGAGGGCCGCTCCGACGGCAGCTTCAACCCCTCCGGTGAGCTGATGCCGGAACACATCGTCACCATCTGCGCCCGGCTGTATGATCTGCTCACCGGTGGAGACGGCGTTCTGCCGGAGCCGGCAGAGGGGCAGACCTGGTATGACCCGGCCTATGAACACCTGGCGGAGTCCATCGACTATCGGGGCGCCTACGACCCATCGTCCGGGGAGTATCTGGGCGGCGGAGACGGGGCCCAGACCCAGGAAGAACGGCTAAACGCCCTGCGGCTTCATTTCACCCCCGGCAAATACCCGGTCAGCCGCCGGAGCTTTCTGGATCTGTTGAGCCGGACGCTGGCGGCGGCGGAAGCAGACCTGCCCGCCATCAACCAGATCACCGTGGTGCCGGACTGTGTGGATCCCATGGTACTCTCTTTTTACAATGCCGGTGTCCTCACCGGCTCCGACCAGTACGGCACTTTCCAGGGAAATGACTCCCTGAATCGGGGACAGGCCGCCGCCATGCTGGCCCGCATCATCAACCCCGGCCAGCGGCTGACCTTCACCTTGCAGTCCTTCGACCTGTGCCGGGACGTGCTGGGCGTGGCCCCGGACACTCCCCTGCTGACCGTGGACGGACAGCCGGTCACTGCGGAGCTGTTCACCTATCAGCTGTGCACCTCCCTGCTGCAGTGGGAGGGCACCGCAGACAAAGCCCTCAGCGACGCGACCCGGTTCTGGTGCGACTACTATGCGCCGTTCCAGGTGCTGGCGGAGGAAAAGGGCGTGGCCCTCTTCAAAGAAAAACTGGCCGAAATTGCCGCCGAGGCCCAGGCTTCCGCCGGGCTTTACGGCACCACCGCCGCCTATCAGCAGTTCCAAGAAGAGGGGCTCGCTCTCAACCTCGCGCTGCGCGATCTCTATATTGAGCAAGACTGGAAGATGGGCGAAGCCTACTATCACAGCGATTTGGAGAAGGTCTCGGACGCTCTATATCAAAAGGCCGTCCCCACAGACGCCCTCAACGCCCTGGATCTCCGCGCCGTCTATAACCGTTTGAAAACCTCCCCCTTCGCTGCCTGGAGATTTTAAAAATACCCATTCCATATACAGAAAGGACCAATCATTATGATGCAGAATCGCACCCATACCTGCGGGGAACTCCGGCTCTCCGACGCCGGCAAGCAGGTGAAGATCGTGGGCTGGATGGAGAACATCCGCGTGGTCTCCGGAAGCCTCGCCTTCGTCGTCGTCCGTGACTTCTACGGCACCACCCAGGTGGTGGCGGAGACCGAGGAGATGGTCAGCACCTTTAAGGCCATCACCAAGGAATCCACCATCTCCGTGGAGGGCGCCGTCCGGGAGCGGGACTCCAAGAACAGCAAGCTCCCCACCGGCGACATTGAGGTCGTCCCCGCCAAAGTGGAAATTCTGGGCCGCTGCCAGCACAACGAGCTGCCCTTCCAGATCAACCGCAGCCGGGAGGCCGACGAGGCCCAGCGCCTGAAATACCGCTACCTGGACCTGCGGAACCCCGCTGTCAAGCACAACATCATCCTGCGGTGCAACGTGGTCTCCGCCCTGCGGCAGGCCATGACGGAGCACGGCTTCCTGGAGATCACCACCCCCATCCTGACCGCCTCCTCCCCCGAGGGCGCCCGTGACTATCTGGTGCCCGCCCGGAACCACCCCGGCAAGTTCTACGCCCTGCCCCAAGCCCCCCAGCAGTTTAAGCAGCTGCTGATGACCTCCGGCTTTGACCGCTACTTCCAGATCGCCCCCTGCTTCCGGGACGAGGACGCCCGGGCGGACCGCTCCCCCGGCGAGTTTTACCAGCTGGATATGGAGATGGCCTTCGCCAGCCAGGAGGACGTGTTTGCCGTCCTGGAGGACGTGCTGCCCCCCATTTTCGCCAAGTACGGCAAGTATGACCGGGCAAGCAGCGCGCCCTTTATGCGCATCCCCTTCACCGAGGCCATGGAAAAGTACGGCTCCGACAAACCGGATCTGCGCATCGACCTGACGGTCACAGACGCAACGGAGCTCCTGAGCGGCTGCGGCTTCGGCCCCTTTGAGGGCAACGTGGTCAAGGCCGTGGTGGTCAGTGATTTCCATGAGACCCGCAAGTTCATCGACAAGACCCTGGCGGACGTGGAGGTCGTCTCCGGCGGCAAGCCCTACTGGTTCCGCCTGGACGAAAAGGGCGAGATCGTGGGCGGCATCGCCAAGTTCGTCCAGCCCATCAAGGAGACCGTCGTCGCTGCCCTGGGCCTGAAGGCTAACGACTTCGTGGCCCTGTCCGCCGGCAAGCTGGCCCAGGCCCAGAAGACCGCCGGCGTCCTGGTGAAGACCCTGGGCGCCGCCGTCCCCGGCCACATGGACAAGGAGCAGTACGCCTTCTGCTGGATCGTGGACTTCCCCATGTACGAGATCGGCGAGGAATCCGGCGAGCTGGAATTCTGCCACAACCCGTTCTCCATGCCCTCCGGCGGCCTGGAGGTGCTGCTGAAGGCCGAGCGGGGAGAGATTGACCCCCTGAGCATCACCGCCGACCAGTACGACCTGGTGTGCAACGGCGTGGAACTCTCCTCCGGTGCGGTGCGGAACCATGACCCCGAGATCATGATCAAGGCCTTCGAAATGGTCCGTCTGGGCGAGGACGACGTGAAGGCCAAGTTCCCCGCCATGTACAACGCCTTCACCTACGGCGCGCCCCCCCACGCAGGCATCGCCCCCGGTGTGGACCGCATGGTCATGCTGCTGGCGGGCGAGGACTCCATCCGGGAGATCATCCCCTTCCCCATGAACAAGAACGCCCAGGACGTGATGATGAGCGCCCCCAGCACCGTCACCCAGAAGCAGCTTGACGAGCTGCACATCGCCCTGGTGAAGCCTGAGGAATAATCATTGTCCTGCCTCCCTGAGTGACGGTGCGCGAGCCTTCGGCTCGCCGCCGCGTCAGCGGCGCACAAGCGTTTTGCGCCAGCAAAACCTTGGCGCAGGCGGAATTTATTTCCGCCGAGCATTTCAATCTTGTCAGGGCTCCCAAAATGGCCCGTCCATTTTGGGAAGTCACCCAGAAGCGGCTTGACGAGCTGCACATCGCCCTGGTGAAGCCTGAGGAATGATTCCTGCGGCGTTTGACCCCTTTTCTGCCGGAGTCTTTTCATGGACCCGCTGCGTTCTATGAAACGAATAATGAATGCCTCGGGTCTTACGCTGCCATATCAAATCGCTTTGCGAGGGGCTTTCAGAGACAAGCACACGGTTTACTGACAAAAACGGAGGCGCGTTTCCGAACGGGAAACGCACCTCCGTTTTCTTATCAGGCGTCCCTTGGGACGCAGCTTTGCCTGCAAGCGGACGCGTTCCGCTTCACTTCCCTGGTTTTCCAGCTTATGAATCCATATATGTCATTGAACAAGAAGATGACAAAATTGACCGCTACCGGAATGTAAGCGGGATTTTTCACAGACGCCAAGACCCAAAGCACAATTAAAACAATATCATTTGAAGCATATCCCAACGCGTAATAGGAGGACCGCAGCACCGTAAGCGACGCCGCCAAAAAGCTTGTTGTGATCGAAATTGTGCTGAATACGATATTCGGCGTATCCAATGCCCGCAGGATAAAATAAAATCCGCCGGTGACGATTGCGCCGAAAAAGGCCAGCCGCCAAATGTGTTTCGCTTGCAGGGGCCGGATGGCCACCTCACTGCTGTTTTCCTTGGATGGATTTTTGAGCCATGTGATCGTGGACCATATGGCCATCGGCATCGTCATTCCCAAATATGTGATCATTTCTCCCCAATACTGAAACCGCCAGGATATGATCCCATAGAGAACGCTGAATACAATCATCAGTATTTGCGCCCACACATTTCCTTTCGCCGCAAAAATCAGCGAAGTAACTCCAACCATAGCCGCTGTGAGCGTCAGCCAATCTACATCATTCGATATCACATTGGCTCCGGCAACGGCAGCCAGCGAAGCGATCCAGATTACCCACTCCCTTTTCGACAGGCTTCTCACTGGATTATTCATGTTTTCACTCCTTAAATCCGCAAATATTCAGCAAATTTTAAGGAGGCGTCGGGGATCCAATATCGGTATCCTCCGGTTGTTTCTCACCATTTTATTTCCCTTTCGTCTCTATTGATCAGAGCGATTATATCAGGCAGTTCCATGATATGCAAGCGCACAGCAAGGCGCCCGCGGAGCATACTTTCTTTTTTCTCCCCTTTATGCTACACTATTTCCATCAACTCTCCGGAGGTGTCCTATGAAACGACTGCTGGCGGCGGTGCTGGCCGCCTTGTCCCTGCTCTCCCTCGCCGCCTGCGGTGCGCCCGCCCGGGAGGAGGACCCCTCCCCGGCAGACCTCCCTTCCGCCGAAGCCCCCGTCGTGGAGCCGGCGTCCCCGCCCTCCACCAAGCCGGATCTTCCGGCGGACCCGGTGGAAACCCTGCTGGCCTCCATGACCCTGGAGGAAAAGGTGGGGCAGCTGTTTTTCGTCCGCTGTCCGGCGGACAGCGCCGCGGAGGACGTAGGCGCCTACCACCTGGGCGGCTACATCCTCTTTGGCCGGGACACCCAGGACAAAACCGCCAATGACCTGATCCAAACCATCCAAAGCTATCAGGACGCCGCCTCCATCCCCCTGCTCATCGGCGTGGACGAGGAGGGCGGCACCGTGGTGCGGGTCAGCTCCAATCCCCACCTGCGGGCCTCCAAGTTCCAGTCCCCGCAAAAGCTCTATGCCAAAGGCGGTATGGACGCCGTCCTCTCCGACGCCCGCGAAAAAGACGTGCTCCTGAAGGCTCTGGGCTTCCATGTCAACCTGGCCCCGGTGGCGGACGTGTCCACCGATCCGGCGGACTTTATCTATGCCCGATCCTTCGGGCAGGACGCCGCCGCAACAGCGGACTATGTCTCCGCCGTCACCGCGCAGATGACCGCCGACGGCATGGGCAGCGTCCTCAAGCACTTTCCCGGCTACGGGAACAACGCAGACACCCACACCGGCATTGCTGTGGACCAGCGGCCCATGGAGACCTTTGAGACCTCCGACTTCCTGCCCTTTGAAGCGGGCATCCAGGCCGGGGGCGGTCTGACTGCCGTGCTGGTCAGCCACAACATCATGACCTGTGTGGACGAAACCCTGCCCGCGTCCCTCTCCCCCGCCGTGCATGCGCTTTTGCGGGAGGACCTGGGCTTTGACGGCGTGGTGATGACCGACGACCTGGCCATGGACGCCGTGGCGGCCTACGCCCGGGACGGCGCCGTGGCGGTGATGGCCCTGGAGGCCGGGAACGATCTCATTATCACCACCGACTACCGCACCCAGATACCCAAAGTCGTGGAGGCCGTGGAGACCGGAGCTCTGGACAAATCCGTGATCGACGAAGCCTGCCGCCGGGTGCTGTCCTGGAAGTCCGCTCTGGGTCTTCTGGAGGGTGTCAGACCATGGTTTGTCGGCTAAAGGAGCCGGAGCGGGCAGCGGTGCTGTTCAAGGGCTGGCCGGAGACCATCCTCTGGTCCTGCCTCCAGGGGGTCATGGGCGCCATATATGCGGACGATTCCGACGTCCCCCGCTCCGCTGCCGCCATGCTGGGGGACTTCTGCTTTCTGGCCGGCGAACCTCTGCCGGCGCTGGCGGAGCAGGCCCTGTGGGGCCGGCCTTCCTGCATCCTGATCCCCAAGGACAACCGCTGGAACGCTCCTATTACCCGGACATTCGGGAGCCGCGCCGCCCCCATCACCCGCTACGCCACCCGGAAGGACCCGGCGGCTTTTGATGTCCCCCACCTGCAAAAGCTGGCCTCCGGGGTTGAAAAATCATATACGATCCGTATAATAGATTTCTATTTATACGATTTGTGTAAAAAAGAATCCTGGAGCCGTGACCTGGTGTCCCAATTTCCGGACTGGGACACGTTCCAAAGCTTGGGCCTTGGGTTCGTGGTCCTGCAAGACGGACGGCCCGTCTGCGGCGCGTCCTCCTATTCCCGGTACCGGGAGGGCATTGAAATCGAGATCGACACCCACCCGGCGCACCGCCGCCGGGGGCTGGCCCTGGCCTGCGGGGCGCGGCTGATTCTGGAATGCCTGGACCGGGGGCTGTATCCCAGCTGGGACGCCCACACCCCCGCCTCCCTGGCCCTGGCGGAGCGGCTGGGCTATACGCTGTCTCATCCCTACCCGGCGTTTTTTGTCTCTGCCCTCTGACACGGATGGAAAGGAGCCGCTTATGAAACGTTCCCTGCGCGTTCTGGTTTTGTCCTGCCTGACGGCAGTTATGCTCACCGTTACCGCTTTTGCGGACATGGGGCCAAAGGCACAGCTGACTGTCAAGGTGGAAAACGCCCCGGAGGAGCTGTACTATCTGGATATCCTGGCGAAGGGAGAGCCTGTTGACCGGACTGCCTCATCCACGGACGATTTTGAAAAAGAGCTGGCGCAGATGGGCGTTACGGACACGGAGCTCTATGATGCTCTCATGAAAAAAATTCCCGCCGGCTGGCACGGGTGCATCTCCCACGGCACCGACGGGCCTCCGGTCTCCGGCAAGCTGACCGGAGAACCGGAAAACGGGCAGATGCTTCACACATTCGGCTATCACCCGCCCCAGACCTACCGCCTGCTGCTGTGCACCCAATCCGGCCAGTGCTTTCTCTCAGACATCCTGCGCCGGGAGGCACTCCAGTCCTCCGTCACCATTGATTGGGCGGATCAGACCGTATCCGTTCCGCCTGCCTGGATAGGTTATGTCCTGCAGTTCCTGGCCACCTTTGTCCCCACGCTTCTGACAGAGGGGCTTTTGCTGGCGCTGTTTGGATTCGGAAGGCAAAAACGGAACTGGCTGTGCTTTCTCGCCGTCAATTTCATCACCCAGGGCGCTCTGGCCGTGATGATGTCCAACACCTTTATAAACCATGGCGTCACCGGCTGGTCTCTCCTGCCCTTTGTGCTGCTGGAGACCGTCATCGCCCTGGGGGAAGCCCTGCTGTATGCCCGATTGCTGAAAGGGCCGCCCAAGGGCCAGGCCGTTGCCTACGGTCTCGCGGCCAACGTCTGCTCCGCCGTCCTGGGCCTGTATCTGGCGGAGCCGGTCTGGCGGTTCGTCGTCTCTATTTCATAAACGGAAAGGAAGTTTTCCACATGGAAACCGAAAAGCTCTACTACCGGGACCCCTTCCTGCGGGAATTCACCGCCACCGTGTTGTCCTGCCAGGAGGCAAAAGGCGCTTATAAGGTCGTGCTGGACCGCACCGCCTTCTACCCCGAGGGCGGCGGCCAGCCCGCCGACCACGGGATGCTGGGGAACGCTGCCGTCACGGATGTCCACGAAAAGGACGGCGTGATTTTCCACACCTGCGACAAAGCTGTGGAAACCGGAGAGTCCCTCACCGGCGTCATCGACTGGGCCCGGCGGTTCGACCACATGCAGCAGCACTCCGGCGAGCACATCCTCTCCGGCATCCTGTGCGCCGCCTACCACTGCGACAACGTGGGCTTCCACCTGGGGGCCGACACCGTGACCATCGACTACAACGCCGATATCTCCTGGGAGCAGGCTCTGGAAGCCGAGCGCAGGGCCAACGAGGTCATCTGGGCCGACCGGCCGGCGGAGATCGCCTTCCCCTCCCCCGCCGAGCTGGCAGCGCTGGACTACCGCAGCAAAAAGGAGCTGACGGGCAGGGTCCGCATCGTCACGTTTCCGGAGGCCGACTGCTGCGCATGCTGCGGCACCCATGTGGCACGGGCGGGCCAGGTGGGCCTGGTCAAGGTCCTGTCCTGCCAGAAGTTCCGGGAGGGCGTCCGGCTGGAGATCCTCTGCGGCGGGCGGGCGCTCCGCTATCTGGGCGCCGTGTATGACCAGGCCAAGGCGGTGGGCCAGCGGCTCAGTGTGAAGCCCCGGGACACCCTGGCCGCCGTGGAGCGGCTGGAGGCGGAGCTGTCCGCCGCCAAGGCACAGGCGGCGGCGCTGGAGGAGCAGGTCTTCGCCGCCATCGCCGCGGAACAGGCGGGCAAGGGCGGCGCGGTGCTGTTCCAGCCCGCCATGAAACCCGACAGCGTGCGGCGGCTGGCGGACGCGGTGGCCCACCGCTGCGGGGGCCTTGCCGCCGTCTTTGCCGGGGAGGACGGGCACTACGCCTATGCCCTGGTTCGGGCGGACGGCGAGGATATCTCCGCTTTGGTCAAGGAGCTGAACCGTGCCCTGCACGGCCGGGGCGGCGGCCGGAGCGGCTTCGCCCAGGGCAGCGTACAGGCGGCACAGGCAGAGATCGAGATATTTTTCAAGGGATAGGGGGGGAATTTTCATGGAATATGTGCTGGTGGAGTGGTCCCATGACCTGGAGGACGAGCCCTATGAGATCTATTCCGAGCTGGACAGCGACCGCCGGGAGGTGCGGAAGATTGAGTTCTTCCGCAACGGCCTCTGCTTTTCCTACGGCGGCGACCGGGGAAACGATGACGCCCTGGCGGACGTCCCCTTTCCGGAGGATCTGCGCGTCATCGGGCAGAACGAGGGCATGACGGCCCGCAGCATCTCCCGCTCCCACTTTCTGGAGGTCTGGAACCAGGCCCAGGAGCGGCCCGACGGCTTTATGGGGATGTTTTTCTGATGCGGACAATCTATTTTGCCGGCGGCTGCTTCTGGGGCATGGAGCGGCTGTACCGTATGCTCCCGGGCGTGGAGAACGTGACGGCGGGCTACGCCAACGGAGATTCTCCCGCCCACGCCAATTATGAGGCCGTCTGCTCCGGCATTACCGGCTTTCGGGAGACGGTGCGGGTGGACTATGACCCTGCGCAAATCTCCCTGGAGCACCTGCTGTTTGCTTTTTTCGCCGTTGTCGACGCGGAGACGCCCAACCGCCAGGGGCCGGACTTCGGCAGCCAGTACCAGAGCGGTATCTACTGGGCGGACAGCGCCGACGAGACCGTCATCCGCCGCATTGCCGCGGTGGAGGCCAGTGCGGTCCCCTTCTTTGCGGTGGAGCTGTGCCCCCTGGCCTGCTTCTATCCCGCCGAGGAATATCACCAGCGGTATCTGGAAAAGCATCCCGGCGGATACTGCCACGTGGCTCCCCGGCGGATCGCGGCGCTGGCCCGGTATCCCTTCCGGGCGGCGGATTATACCCGGCCCGCCAAAGAACTGCTGCGGATATATCCGGACAAATCAAAAGGACCGGCTCAGTGAGCCGGTCCTTTTTTTGGCCGTCCGTCAGACGATTAAGAAGAACTTCACCAGGAACAGGGCGGAGATGACATAGGTCAGGGCAGAGACTTCCTTCGCCTTGCCGCTGAACACCTTGATGACGGTGTAGGCAATGAGCCCCAGGCCGATGGCGTGGCCGATGGAGCCGGAAATGGGCATGGCGATGAGCATCAGCGCCACGGGGACCATCTGATCCAGATCGTCGAAGTCCACATTCTTCAGGCCCATCAGCATCAGCACGCCCACATAGATCAGGGCGGAGGAGGTGGCCGCGGCGGGAATGATGGCAGCCACAGGGGCGATAAACATGCAGGCCAGGAACAAAACGCCGGTGGTCAGCGCCGTCAGGCCGGTGCGGCCGCCGGCCTCCACGCCGGAGGCGGACTCCACGAAGGTGGTGACGGTGGAGGTGCCGGTGCAGGCGCCGGCCACGGTGCCGATGGCGTCGGACAGCAGGGCCTCCTTCATGTTGGGCATGTTGCCCTCCCTGTCCACCATCCCGGCCCGGGAAGCGGTGCCCACCAGGGTGCCGATGGTATCGAACATATCGATCATGCAGAAGGTGATGATCAGCGTAATTGCGGTAAACCAGCCAATCTCCAGGAAGCCGGTGAGGTTGAACTTGAAGAAGGTGGTCTCCATCATGTCGGCAAAGGGCGGCGCAAAGGAGGCGTCGGCCAGGGACGCGAAGGGATTGACGCCCAGGAAGACGGCCTCCCCGGCCCAGTAGACGATGGACGCCACCAGCATGCCCGCCAGCACGGCGGCCTTGACACCCTTTTTGGCCAGGATCACGATCACGAACAGGCCGATAAACATCGTCACCACCGTCAGCACCATGGCACTGTAGCCGGAGCCCATGGAGGTCTGGGCCACGCTGGGGGTCAGGGCGCCGAAGAAATGCTCCATGGCGTAAAAGGGGCCGCCGGTCTCGGAGTAAATGCCGGCGTTGGACCCAAGGCCGATGTTCATCAGCATCAGGCCGATGGCGGGGGAGATGCCCAGCCGGACGCCCAGGGGGATAGCCTCCACGATCTTTTCGCGGATGTTCAGGATGGAGAGGATCAGGAACACGATGCCCTCGATGAGGATAATGACCAGCGCGGCCTGGAAGCTTGCCACATAGGTCATGCCGGTCAAGCCGGCGATGTTTGCCACCACCACGGCAAAGAAGCTGTTCAAACCCATGCCGGGGGCCAGGGCAAAGGGTTTGTTTGCCAGAAAGGCCATGCAGAACATGCCGATGGCGGAGGCGATGCAGGTCGCCATGAACACGCCGTTCCACAGCGAGGAGCCCACATCAAAGTTGGTCAGCAGGTTTGGGTTCAGGGCGATGATATAGGCCATCGTCATGAACGTGGTGAGACCCGCCAGGATCTCTGTGCGGACTGACGTCCCATTCTCCTTCAGTTTGAAAATTTTCTCCATACGCTCCCTCTTTCCCTGTTTTTCCGCAAAAGGCCGGGTCAGAAATTTTTTTGACGGGAAAAACAGATTTTCTGCTTTTATCATACGAAAATCCGGCGTCAAAAACAAGCATTCCGTGTCCGGCATTTCGTGGAAAAAGGTCAACCTTTTTTGGTATGTTTCGATATTCTCTCAAAAACATCACGGATCCGCGCAAAAAAACCGCCGGAAGATCGGCTGATACCGATCTTCCGGCAGCTTCAAGCCCCGTCAATACCGAAAATGGGTCCCGTAGTAATACTCCAGGCTTTTATAGGTCTGGAGGGCCGCCTGTCCCGCCTCGTCCAGGGTCTCGGTGAGACGGCCGTTTTGCACATAGCGGCCCACGGTGGTCAGCACCGGCAGTGTCCGCCAGATGTCCGTGGTGGCCTGGGTCCAGGCATCGCCCTGCCAGCCGCATTGGCCGAACAGCAGATTCATCAAAAAGCAGGAGGACACGTCGGGGCCCTCCCCCACAAAACCATTGCCCAGCGCCGCCTTGGCCGCGTCGTTGGCCCACAGGAGATAGCGGGTGGAGTAGTAGTTGTAAAAGCCCTCCTCCGTGGCCGTGTCCAAATTCACGCCCAGCTCCTGATAGGCGGAGTTGCCGTCACCAAACCAGGGCTTGTGGTCGCCAAAGACCACCACGACCACGGGCCGCTCCTCCGCCCGGAATTGGTCCAGCAGCCACCGGAGCTGCTCCGCCGTGTCAGACACGGAGCCCAGGTAGTTATCCACAATGTTGGTGGTGGCGGTGGAATAGCGGCCGTCGGTATAGTGCCTGCCCCGCCAGACGCTTTCCGTGTCATAGGGCCCGTGGCCCTGATAGGTCACGTTGAAGGAAAAGTAGGGCTTCCCCTCCCCGTCTCGGTTTTCCTCATACAGCCGGAAAACCTCCGGCAGCAGCACGTCGTCGGTGGCGATGCCGCCGGTGTAGAGATCACTGTAGCGGTTTTCATAGTAATAATACGTAGGCAGTCCCAGATAGCCGTTGACGTTGCGGCGGTTGTAAAACCACTCATAGCTGGGGTGGCTGCCCTCCACGGCATAGCCCTGGCTGCCGAAGTACCAGCCGTAGGAATTGGTATTGGCACGGTAATTCCACTGGTCGGCATAGCCCGTGAGGAACGCCCGCTCCGTGTTCACCGTGCCCCCGGCGAAGATGTTGGTCACCAGGTTCCCGGTATAGCTCTCCTCCTCCAGCCGGTGATAGACGGCGTAGGCAGACTCCCAGTCGATGCCCCCCACGTTTTCAAACCGGGAGAAGTCCGCAAAAGCCTCCAGTTGGAGGGTAATAATGTCCACCTTTTCCGCCTCCGGGATATCCGCCGGCTGATAGGAATCCAGCAGTTCCGCCGTCTCCCTCTCGCTGTAGCCCTTCGGCGCCTGGATGGATCCGGAGGTGACGCTGTGGAGGAAGGGATAGACGAAGCCCTTGGACAAATACACCTGGGTGGAGGACCAGCGGTTGATATAGTCGTAATTGGCGGTCTTGGTGTTATAGATCTGCTTGTCCGCGTAAAGGCGGCTCAGGGGCACGCACAGGGCAATGCCCGCCAGGAACAGCGGCAGCCGCACCCGCCGCCTGGGCACGCCCCGGACCAGGAAGAACAGAAGAAGCGTTCCCAGCACGATGCACCCCAAACCGAACCAGACCCGCTTGTCCGGCGTCAGGTCATAATTGGCGGTCTTTGCGATGGAGCCCGCCTCCCGCAGATACTTCAGATCCTCAAACATGACCGGATCGTCCCGGAAGCGCAGCTTGTAATAGTTGCCCAGCGACAGTCCCCAGACCGGGACTGCGGCGGCCAGAAAGGCGATCCAGGGCCGGCCGGTCAGGGCGTACAGCAGCAGCACCAGCGCCGCCACCGGGCCGATGTTCAGCGCCAGCAACAGCGGCCGCCTGAGATAGCTCCCCATCAGCACGTCCGGATAATCCCCGTAGGCAAAGAAAATGGACAACAGCCCCAAACAGACCCCCGCCATGAGCAGGATCCCCAGGTTCCAGCACCAGAAGGCAGCCTTCCTTCCGCCGGAAAGCTGCCCGGCGGAGGGCTGGAACAGCCAGAAACGTCTCAAATCAGTCACCTCGTTTCGCCGTCAGAGGAGACGGCAAAGTCCGCCTCATGGGCTTTGAAAAATTTGTAAAAGGCCGCCACGTCGGCCACCTCCGTCCAGCGGCAGACACGAACCGGCGTCCGGTCCAGGTCGTAAACCCTGGCGCCCTTCAGCGCCAGCAGGACGGGCGAGTGGGTGGCGATGACGAACTGACAGCGGTAAAAGCGGGCGGAATCCTCCAGAAATTTCGCCAGTTCCAGCTGGAACCGGGCGGACAGGCTGTTCTCCGGCTCGTCCAGCAGATAGAGGCCGCCCTCCCCGATGTGGCGGGTAAAGTATAGAAAGCCGCTCTCGCCGTTGGATTTGCCGGGTACATCCCGCATCAGCCTTTCGTTGACGTAGCGGGAGCCGGTATGGCGCTGGGCGTCCACCACCTTCCGCAGCTCGTCCAGATCCTCCAGCGACCGCATCCGAAAATCGGCGTACCGCCTGTCTGTATACTCCGCCAGCAGCTCCCGCCGCTTGGTGTCGATGCCCTCGTTCATGCAGCGCAGATCCAGCAGATAATCGAATACGTCGTCGCTGGTGATGACGCGGCTGACGGTCCGGGCCTCCCGGTCAAAGGCGGGGGCGGTCTCCGCCCGGCACAGGCCCAAATAGTCCCCGAAAAAGGCGCTGCGGTTGAACACCGCCCCCCGCCGCAGCTCCAGCTTTTCCCCGATCAGGTTCAGCAGGGTGGTCTTGCCGCTGCCGTTGCCGCCGCAGAAAATGGTAATGGGCTCAAATTCCACATGAGAAAGGCCGTGGAAGACCCCGAAGGGATACCGGCTGCCGTAGCAGGTCCGCCTATTCTCCCGGTTTTCTCGCAGATAGCTCACGCCGTCGTCCGGCACGGAGAAATTTTTCAAATAGAGCACGCGGATATCCCCCCCCCTTCATTCGATCCTACCACAAGAATGCGCCAAAAGCATGAACGTTGTGAAAACAGGGCGGGTGTTTCCACCCGCCCTGCTGGGTCGTGCTCTTAATACGCCAGCTTCTCCGCCAGATACGCCTTCAGCTCGCTGATAGGCAGCCGGACCTGCTCCATGGTGTCACGGTCCCGGACGGTGACGCAGTTGTCGCCCGCCTTCTCCGCGTCGCCCACGGTGTCGAAGTCCACGGTGACGCAGAAGGGCGTGCCGATCTCGTCCTCCCGGCGGTAGCGCTTGCCGATGGACCCGGCGTCGTCGAAGTCCACCATCCAGTCGCGGCTCAACTCCTGCTGGAGTTCCAGGGCCTTGTCGCTGAGCTTCTTGCTCAGGGGCAGCACGGCCACCTTGAAGGGCGCCAGAGCAGGATGCAGGTGCAGCACGGTGCGGACATCGTCCTTGCCGTTCTTGTCCTGGCCCACCACTTCCTCGTCATAGGCGTCGCACAGGACGGCCAGCACGGAGCGCTCCACGCCCAGAGAGGGCTCGATGACATAGGGGATATACCGCTCGTTCTTCTCCTGGTCGAAGTAGGTCAGGTCCTTGCCGGAGGTGTTCTGATGCTGGGTCAGGTCATAGTCGGTGCGGTCCGCCACACCCCACAGCTCGCCCCAGCCGAAGGGGAACAGGAACTCGAAGTCCGTGGTGGCCTTGGAGTAGAAGCACAGTTCCTCGGGGTCGTGGTCCCGGAGCCGCAGGTTCTCGTCCTTCAATCCGATGCCCAGCAGCCAGTCATGGCAGAAGCTGCGCCAGTAGTTGAACCACTCCAGGTCGGTGCCCGGCTGGCAGAAGAACTCCAGCTCCATCTGCTCGAACTCCCGGACCCGGAAAATGAAATTGCCCGGGGTAATCTCGTTGCGGAAGCTCTTGCCGATCTGGCCGATGCCGAAGGGCAGCTTGCGGCGGGTGGTGCGCTGGACATTGACGAAGTTGGTAAAGATGCCCTGGGCGGTCTCGGGCCGCAGGTACACGGTGTTCTTGGCGTCCTCGGTGACGCCCTGGAAGGTCTTGAACATCAGGTT